>NZ_JAMXSL010000029.1:0-30214 GCF_026131715.1 Anaerococcus sp. NML200537
ATGTGATGGAGGTAGATATATCAATGAAGAAAACTATAAATAAAACCACGATAAGAATACCTATCTATTTTAATAGCATGTTTATGTTAACTTTTTAGGTTTAACAGAAAACAGTTTTTAGTTTTAAAACTTCTATTTTTCAGAGGACTCGACATGCCTAAATGCCGTAGTCCTCCTTTTTTATGCTCAAAAATCGAAAAACGAGTAAAAAAAGGAGGACCAAAGGATGTCAGATAATGATAAAGAAAAATACATTTATGTTAAGGGTAAAAAAATATATGTACCTGATGAAGTGTATAGAGCATATAAAAAAGAGATTAATCATGAAGCTCATTTGAAGCGCCTGGATATAAAGCACGGTGTATTTCATTTTGGAGATTTTAATACAAGTGTTGTAGATATTGCGGATAAGAGTATTGATGTTGAAAAGATTATTGAAACTAAAATGCTAATAGAAGATCTGCATTGTGCATTAAACAATTTAAATGAGGAAGAAAGAAACCTAATCAAATTACTATATTTTGATGATAAAACTCTCATAGAAGTTGCAAAACAAAGAAACACAAATCCAATGAAAATTAGTAGATTAAGAAATAAGATTTTAGACAAACTGAGAAAACTTTTGGATAGGTAAATCAAGTAGGGGACAGAGATATTTTTCTCTGTCCTCTATTTTTTTTAAATTTTTCAAAAAAATATTCAAAAAAGTGTTAAAAGTTGTCCTGAAAGTAAGGCTTATATATAGAGGGACTTTTATACCTCGTTATATATAGATTTTGAACCTTGACAACTGAATAGACCAAGACAAGACGTTAACTGTTAATTGAGCAATTTACAACTTACGCCAAGATAAACCTGCTAAAATAATTGGTTTAAATGAATACCTACATTTGTAGAGGATATAAGGTTTGGAGCGGTAAATAAGTTTGTATAAAAAGAGGGTGGCAACTCTTGTGCGATGATATTAACAGGGATAATGATACTTCTACAGTTGAAGCCGGCTCATCTTGAAAAGGGGCGGAGGTGAAATTCCTATGTTGCAGCCAATGCACTTGTCAATGTCAAAAAACTTAAAAATATTGAAGATAAGGAGAAGATATTATGTGTGATGAGCATAATATAAATACAGAAATGGAAATAGATAAAAAAGATAAACAAATGATAAATCAAATTGATGGTTGGAATATAGAAGTTAAATTTAATGAAAATGGATTTAGCTTAGAAAATTTAGTAGAGGAATACATCAAAGAAAAATTTTCTGTCTATTAGGGGCTGACAAAAAATATAAGGAGCGTTATAATATTTTTGTGGAAGCCTAACCTTGGTTTGATTTATTGTATGTAAATTGAGCTAAAGGGGGCTTTTTATGTTTAAAAACAATTTAGCAAAAGAAAATTTGGCAGTTATGTATTTAAGATTATCAAAAGAAGATGGCGAAAAAACAGAAAGTAACTCTATATCCAATCAAAGAGAAATTATAAACTCTTATGCAAGAAAAAATCAAATTACAATGATCAAAGAGTATGTTGATGATGGATATTCAGGTGCAAATTTTGATCGTCCCAATTTTAAAGAAATGATAAAGGCTGCCTATGATAGAAAGTTCAATACAATTATTGTAAAGGACTTATCAAGATTCGGAAGAGATTATATAGAAGCTGGAAAATATATTCAAAGAATATTTCCGGAAAATGGTATAAGATTTATATCAGTAAATGACAATTACGATAGTAAAAGTGCAGATATAAACGATACACACCTTATACTTCCTATAAAAAACTTCATCAATGATAGTTATTGCCGAGATATTTCCAATAAGGTAAAAAGCTCTCAAAAGATAAAAAGAGAAAAAGGAGACTTTATCAGTGCTTTTGCACCTTATGGATATAAAAAGTCTGAGGAGAATAAGAACAAGTTAGTGATTGATAAAGAGATATCGGATATTGTCAAAAATATATTTGATATGAAACTCTTGGGATATTCCTCAAAGGCAATTGCAGATGAACTAAATCATTTAGGAGTTTTAACTCCAAGAAAATATAAAGAAAGTCAAGGATTTAAGTGTAATGGATTTCAAAATACAAAAGGTGGAAATTGGTCAGCAAAGACAGTAAATAGAATTATAGAAAATGAAGTATATATTGGAAATACCTTACAGGGAAAGAGTATTACTTTAAGTTATAAAAATAAAAAGCAGATAGAAAAAGAGAAAGAAGAATGGATAAGAGTAGAAAATACCCATGAAGCAATTATAAGTAAAGAAGTTTTTACTATTGCAAATACTATGTTAAAAAGAGATTTGAATAATTCTCGTGGAAAGGACAAAATTGATATTTTTACAGGAATGCTTTTTTGTAAAGAATGTGGAAGTTCTTTGATTAGAAGGACTGTAAAGTATAAAAAAAGAGAAGAGATATTCTATATCTGTTCAAAGTACAACAAGGAAAAATCTTGCACAAGACACAGCATAAAAGAAGAAACCTTGATAAAAGCAGTATCTAAAGTAATGAAGTCCTACATTGAATTTAATGAAAATCTATATTCTAAAGTTCAGCGTATAGATATAGATAAAAATTTGAAAGACAATCAAATTCCTATACTAAAACGAGAAAAAGCGATGACAGAAGAACTCTTATCTTCTCTATACCTTGACCTAAAAGAAGATGTTATTAGTAAAGAAGAATATCAACTTTTTAGAAAAAACTATACAGAGAAATTGACTAAATTAGATGAAAGTATCGAGTATAGATTGAAAAAACAGGAAGATACTAAGGAGAAGATTGACAAAAATAAGAGTTGGATCATCGACATTAACAAGTATAAAAATTTATCGGAAATAGATAGGTTGTCTGTTGTGATGCTTATTGATAAAATTTTTATTTCTGAAGATAAGACGATAGATGTTAGGTTTAATCATACCGAAGAATTGTCTTTACTTGAAGAAATGGCAAAAACGGATAAGCCTGATATTAAATCTAACACCATAAAAAAGAAAAGTATCGATATAAGCAGGAAGTCAAAAACTATACCCACTGTTATGAATAAAAGTCTTGTAAGGGCTGAAAGTGAGGTATACTATGGCTAGAACAAAAAATAGGCATATATCACAATCAGAAACAGAAGTTGGAAAAGTGATTGAAAAAATATACATTGCCGGTATTTATGCTAGATTATCACAGGAAAGAAAGGAAGCTTACAGGGATAAAAGTAATTCACTTGAAATGCAGGAAGAACTTTGTATAAATGCTGCAAGAGAAAAAGATATAAGGATTTTAAGAGTATACCAGGACTATGAGTATTCTGGAACAAATTTTAAAAGACCTGCATTTATTGAAATGATGGAAGATATCCGAACAGGCAGGATAAATTGTATCATAGTAAAAGATATGTCAAGGTTTGGTAGAGAGTATTTAGAAATCGCAAACTATATCGAAAAAGTATTTCCATTTTTGGGAGTTCGATTTATTTCCGTAAATGATAATTTGGATACTAAAGACGGTATAAAATCAGAACAGAGTTATGAAATAGCAATAAAAAATATCTTCAATGATTTATACGCAAAAGATATTTCAAAGAAAATAAAAGCCTCCAAAGAAATAAAAATGAAACAAGGGTCTTTTATAGGAGCAATGGCTCCGTATGGCTATAAGGTTGATAAAATTGATGGAAAAAGAGTTCTGATGATGGACGAAAAGGCAGCAGATGTAGTAAGACTTATCTTTTATATGGCAAGTCAAGGTAAATCCAATATGCAAATAGCAAGAGAATTGACTAAAACATATACGACACCTGATGAATATAAAAGAACAGGTGAAATTTTTAAGGATAAAGAAGATACAAAACAATGGGATATTTCTTATATATCAAAAATGCTTTCTGATGAAGTATATATTGGGAATTTGATTCAAAGAGTATACTCAAATAGACATGATCCAAGTAGGAAAAGTAAGTTTCGTGATAAAGAAGAGTGGATTATAACAGAGAACACCCACAAAGGGTTAATAGACAAAACTACATTTGAAAATATCAGAGAGATAAAGGAGAAAAAACAAAACTATCTACCTTACCATTCACTGAAAAACATAATAAAAGACGGAAAAGAAAATGTTGGAGTAAAAATTCAAAGAGATTATAAAAAAGAAGGAAAGTATGACGACCTCATACAATGCAGTGTTTGTGGTAGAAATTTGAAAAAACAATATGGACCACGAGGACTGAAATATCATGATGAGATTTGCTATTGTTATTATTGTAAAGGTGGAGACAGATTAAAATTAGAAAAATCTCATGTCAGAATATATGAGACAGACCTCGACAAAATTTTTGTAGATACCTTAAAAAGACTGTTTTCAAGCTTTTATAAAAAGGATAAAAGATTACAACTAAAAATATATTTAGAAAATATAAGTGCTGAAAAGATAAATCAAGTTTCTATAAAAACAGATGTAAATAATAAAAAGATTGCTTCTCTTAGTATCAATCTACAAGAACAATATGAAAACTATGTTAAAGGAGAGGTTCTTTTAAGTGATTTTAAAATAGAAAGTAAAAAAATAAATAATCAAATAAAAACCTTAAAAAATGAGTTAAAAGTTTTTGATGAAAGAATAAGAAATATAAAAAAGATAAAAAGAGAAATTATAGAATTTATAGATGTACTATTTTGCTGCTTGGATGCTAAAAGCATAGAAGTTGATAAAGAATTGGTCGATACATTAATTAGCCATATAGAAATATCAGAGTATAAGCAGGTTACCATATATTTTAAGTTTAATCTTGATAAAGATATGGGAAAGCAGTTAGAGGTAGAGCATGAATAAGATAGCTATATATTTAAGACTTTCTGAAGAAGATTATCACAAAGTAGATGAAAGTGTAAGTATAGTAAATCAAAGAGATTATATAAAAAGCTACATTGAAAATGAAACATCTTTAAAAAGTTGTGAAATAGAAGAATATGTAGATGATGGATATTCTGCCACTAATACAAATAGACCTTCATTTTTAAGGCTTATTGAGGATATAAAGAGTGGTAAAGTAGGAACTATAATTGTAAAAGATATGTCTAGGTTTTCAAGAGATTATATTTTGCTTGGGGATTACTTAAGCAATATATTACCATTTCTAAAAATACGATTTATTGCTATTAATGACAACTATGATTCTTTAAAAGAACAAGGTAATGGCTTAGACACAGATACACAGTTTAAGACATTGTATTATGATTTATTCAGTAAGGAATTATCTGAAAAGGTAAGAAGTTCTATTAGGCAAATTAAATCGCAGGGGAAAAATATAAATTGGGCAGCACCTTTTGGATATATTAAAGATCCTAAAGATAAACATAGTATCATCATTGATGAAAAAACAGCTTTTATAGTTAAAGAAGCTTTTGATTTATTGCTAAAAGGATATTCCTGTATTCAAGTGGCTAATATATTTAATGAAAAAGGTTATATTACACGCTCTGAACGAAAAGAAGAACTGAAACTTTCTGATTATACTGGAAATTTAATTACTGGAAGTGAGGTAAAGAAAAGAGTTTGGACGAATGCAGCTATCTCACAGATTACAAGGAACGAACTATATACAGGAGATTATGTATATAATAAATTCAAAGAAACAAAAATAGGTGGAAGAAAAAGAATTTTACTTCCTGAAGAGGAGTGGAAAATACTTCCAAATACCCATGAAGCGATTATTTCAAGAGAAGTGTTTGATAAGGTTAAGAAAATAAAAGAAAAACGAAGTTTTGGGGGATATACAGGAAACAAAAATCGTTCTATTTTTTCTGATAAGATTTTTTGTAAAGAATGTGGTAGACATATGAGTTTACGATGTGACAGTAGACAAAAGAAGAATTCTGATAAAATATACAAGTATAAAAGTTATTATTGTAATTTATGTAAAGCTGAGAAAACACCAAACAATATCAAAGAGAAAGATATTATTGAACTTATAAAACCCAAATTAAAAGATTTTAAGATTCAAAACACATTAAATGAAGAGAAAGTTATAGAACACAAGAATGTGAAAGACGAGATTTTAAAGGAAATATCCATATTAAACAGTAATTTACAAATCATCTATGAAAACTATAAAAAGAAAAATATTTCAAAAGAGGACTATTTAAAGGAAAAAACTTTTATCCAAGATAAAAAGATATTATTGGAGAGTAAATTGGAAGAATTGAAGTCAGAGAAGATTGATCCAAGGAAAGAAACGGATATTACAGTCTTAGACGAAGAAAGTTTATTGAAGGCTTATTTAGACAATAAAATTGATAAGATAATTGTATCAAGAAGTGGAGAAATAGAAATTGTAGAAATATAGATGAATAGTATTAAAAGTAACTCATAATCTCGCCAACTTTAATTTTAATACGCCAAAATGTAAATAATGGCGAGAAAATTTGCGGAAATAAATAGTACTGTTTACTATGAGTTGATAGGGTAAAGATTTAGGAACAAACAAAAAAATGATATAATTATAGTTAAAATGAGATATTGTGAGGTGATTTTTGTGTCTAAAATAAATGTGGAAGGATCAGAAATTAGCATTATTGCCATAGATAATAGAGATTATATTTCTTTAACCGACATGGTTAGAAATGTTGAAAATGGTGTGGCACTGATAGAAAAATGGCTAAGGAATAAAAATACAATTGAATTTTTAGGAATATGGGAAGAAATGTATAATGCGAATTTTAATTCCACCGAATTCGAGGGAATTAAAAATGAAGCAGGTTTTAATCGTTTTATTTTATCGGTTAAACAATGGGTCAATAAGACGAATTCTATCGGAATTATTGCCAAAGCAGGAAGATATGGTGGAACATATGCACATAAAGACATAGCTTTTGAATTTGCGTCGTGGGTATCACCTTATTTTAAGCTCTATCTTATTAAAGAGTTTGAGCGCTTAAAAGAAGAAGAGCAAAAACAATTAGGTTGGGATATCAAGAGGAACTTAGCTAAGATAAATTACAAAATTCATACAGATGCAATTAAGAATAAACTTGTCCCTGAGAAATTATCAAAGGAAAGAATAAACTATATCTATGCAAGTGAAGCAGATATATTAAATGTAGCTTTGTTTGGAATGACAGCAAAAGAATGGCGTGAAAATAATCCTGAGTTAAAAGGAAATATGAGAGATTATGCTGATATATCACAATTAGTGTGTTTATCAAATCTTGAGAACTTAAATGCTGTTTTTATAAATGAGGGAATGGATGCAACTGAAAGGATAGAAAAATTAAATGCAATTGCTATTGAACAAATGAGGATTCTAACAGAAAGTGAACGTATAAAAAAGTTAAAATAAAAGTTTTGTATATAAATTAGGCGATAGAAATATCGTCTAATTTTATGTAACAATTGCTTGACATTGTAGGGAAAATCTACTTTAATGAAGAGTATCTTGGGTCTTGTCAAAAAAGATGGAGGCCTTGTTAAGGTTTTTGGTCAAGAAGTAAATCCTAGGAACCAGAAAGATTTAAACAAAAATCTAGGTGCTTTAATCGAAAATCCATCCTTTTATGACCACTTAACAGGCTATGAAAATCTTGAAATAATATGTAAGCTTAAGGGGATAAAAATAGAGGAAATCCCAAAAACCTTAGCTATGGTTGGCCTTAATAATGTAGGCAAAAAGAAAGCAAGAGAATATTCACTTGGTATGAAGCAAAGACTAGGCATTGCTATGGCCCTAATCGGAAGTCCTAAGCTTTTAATCCTTGATGAGCCGATAAATGGCCTTGATCCTCAAGGAATAGAGGAGATGAGGAACTTATTTAAAAATCTTGTCAAAAACACTTCTACAAGCATCTTGATATCTTCACACATTCTTGATGAAATGGAAAAAATAGCTACTCACATAGGAATCCTAATAAATGGAAAATTGACCTACAATGGAAGCCTAGAAGATTATAGAAAGCTTCATCCACCATTTATATCCTTACTAACTTCAGATAATAAGAAGGCCCTAGGGCTTTTGGGTCTTGGTCAAGATAGGATGATGGATAAAAAAATTATTTTAGGTAAGATTTCAAATCAAGACATAGGAGATATTGTAAATTTCCTCCATGGCAAGGTTGATATTTACAGGATAGAGGAAGAAAAAGAAAGTCTTGAAAAGCTATTTATAGAAGAAAGTAGGTCATAAGATGGCAAACTTAGAAAGAAAAAAATATAAAAGGCTTGGAATAAATTTCTTGATGCTAATAGTATTTTTAGGGCAGATGTTAATAGTCCTAGGAGCAAGTTTTAATAAGTCTTTTCCTCAAAGCTCTTATCCACTGGCTTACATTTTAGACACCTATTTATTTATTTCTTTGCTGATAAATCCAATACTAATATCATCATTAGTAAAAAAAGTAATAGAGATTGAAGAAAAAAATAAGATGTGGCAAATGCAGATAATCCTTGGAGAAAAAGTTGATTCCATACTTTTTGATAAATTTAAGATTTTAGCTTTAAGGCTAGTTTTCTTACAAATAATAGAAGGACTAGTATTTTTAAGCCTAGCAAAAAGATCAGCTAATTTTAATTTTAGCGGTGACATGGCCTTAAGGTTTGTACTTGTAAACCTAACAGCCCTTATAATAAATTTATTTTTCGTAAGTTTATTTATGATTATAGAAATGAAGAGTAAAAAAGTCTACACCCTATCATTTTTATCAATAATAGGAGGCCTTACCGGCATAATAACAATGCTTAGTTCAGAAACTTTATCTTTTGTAAATCCCTTTGCCTGGATGGCAAGTCTACTAAATATTTCTTATGTAAATGAGGGAGGTAAATTTATCCAGGTATTAAATCCGATAAATTTCTATACGCTAATCATTTCCCTAATATTTCTACTAGGAAGTCTTTATTATTTAAAATCCATGAAATCTTATAGCTTATACAAGGACTAGGAGGAAAAATGTTAAAATTAGAGATTAAGAAAATAAAATTTGTAAATATCTTGCTAGTAAGCTTAATAATTCCTTTACTAGCCAATGCCTTTGGTCTTATAAATTATTTGGGGAATAAAGGTGCCTTAACTAATCAGTGGCAATCTTTGTGGACACAAGTAAGTTTGTTTTACTTTTCCTTTTTCTACATCCCCTTAATTGCAATAATAATTGCAAGCCTATGGGCAACAGAACACAAGGCGAGCCTTAAATTTATAAGGCTAAGCCCAAAGAAAAATATAGACTTTGTAATAGCTAAGTTAGGTCTAGCCTTTATCCTAGTAAGCCTTTGTCAAATATATTTCCTAGGTCTATTTTACCTTTCTGGCAAATTCATAGCAGGCTTTGCAAGTATTGACTTTAGCATATATCTTTACTATATGATCCTGTCCATACTTTTATCCCTTCCTATAATTGGGATATTTGGAGCCCTTGCTATAAGGATTAAGTCCTTTGGGATAATAGTCCTCTTATCAACTATCTTTACAATCTTTGGCTTTGCCACAGCTTTTAAGTCTTTAAAAATTGTAGGACTTAGCTTTTTGGCAATTGAAGCCAATAATTTAAGATATATCGGTATCAATGATTTGGCCTTATTAGCTCTTTTTGGCCTTGGGGAGATAATTATTTCCCTATACCTATCTGATAAATTTTTAAAATTTGAAAATAAATGATTTCAAAATAAAACTGCCCTCCTTAAGGAAATTTAGGGGGCAGTTTCATATTTTTCACAATTCTTTATCCATTAATAACTTTTAATTCCTTAACCATATCAATTTTTGAAATCTTAATCTTTTCCAGTAGTTGAACTATTATAAATATAATTAGGCTTAGAGCGATTGCTTTTATGAAGTTAGATAGGGGAATATTTACTTCTACATAGGCATCTAGTTTAGTAAGGGCATAGCTTGTCATGAGTCTAATTAAAAAGTCCATGACAGGTATCATTACGATTTCAAATAATATAAGGATTAGAAAAATAGGATTAGTATAAATAGCCGCATTTTCTTTATCTCTTATTCCAAAAACTTTAAGATAGGATATATTTGTCTTAGATTTATCTATTATTAGGCTTGTTACAAGATAAGAAATTATTAGGTAAAAAGCTAGGGAAATAAATAGCAGACTATCAAAGACTCCGCCAAAGGAATCTAGGAAATGAGTCATAAATTTATTCATTTCTTTTTTATCAATTTCGTTAACCAAGAGATTTTTGTCGATATTTAGGATTTTATCAGACCCATAGGCATTAAAATATTCCTTTTCTTGACCTATTATTTTATTTAAGTCCTCTCTTTTACCTATGATTTGGAATTTAGTATTGTTTTTTTCTATAGCTTTTACCTTTAATTTTACTTTTTTATTATTGAAGTTTTCTACAGCCTTGATTTCATCATCTATTTTTAGTTTATATACCTTAGCAAGACCATTTGAAATTATTATATCATTAGGACTAAGGTCTTTTATATTTAGGTCCTTATATTTAGAATCAGGATCTACTCCCAGACATTGGATTTTTTTCATATTAAAATCTGCTAACTCAAAACTCATCATAGAGATTTTATCGGCTTTGATGTTTGGATCAGGAGCTTTTATGATGTAAGTATGTTCGTATTTCATCGAATCCTTCACTTTTTGTGCATAATCTGTAAAGACAGGTTTAACTCCTAGAGAATAAATTAAAAGTATATTTGCTAGGCCTATTCCAAAGATTAGACTAATAATATTTGCTTTATTTGCAAGTAAAACTCTAATTCTAAACTTGTTAATGAAGGAGAACTTATCAAGTTTTATCCTCATTTTTGCTTTAGGTGATTTTATTGTATTTCTAAGAAAGTCAATAACCTTGCCTTTAAGTGCCTTTCCAATTACAAGGTAATTGATTATTAAATATATCAAAAGTGGGATAAGACTTGTAAGGAAAAATGACCTTAAGTTAAATGAAACTACAAATTTTGGGAGGTCATAGGACTTGTAATAAAGATCTGTATAGGTCTTGTATGTATGGCTATAGGCGATTAAATTACCGATAAGGGATGAGATTAAGCTAATGAAGATTGGCATTAGCATATAGTTTTTTTCTAGCTCTCGTTTTTTATAGCCTGAAGCAAGTAGGGTACCAATTATTGGAGCTTCTTCTTCAATCATACTTTTAACCTGGATTGCACTTATAAAGGCAATGGCTAAAACCAAAACTACCATAATTGCAGTCATCATAGGTACATCGCCACCCATATCTTCTATGAAATATCTAATGCAGTGATTATCATAGTTTAATAGAGCATCAATAACCATATTTTTTTGATTAACAATTTTAATGATATCTTTCTGCTTATCTCTAGCCTTAGACTTTGGTAAATTTTCTTGGTCTTTGTAGGCATATTGGTAAGAAATTTGTTCAGATAAATCTTTTAGTCCATCTTTGCAAACAAGACCTACACCAAAATAGCCTGTATCCATTACTAGGTCGGAGTTATTTTTAAGAAGGGTTGAATAATCAGGAAGTGCTATAAGACCAACTATCTTAAAACTTTTTCCTTCAAGTTTAACCGTATCTCCTACTTGTATTTTATTTGCCCTGGCATAGTTTGCAGAAATAGCTAATTCATTTTTTTCCTTAGCCAGCCTTCCATCTAGTATAGATGGAATATTTATCCTATCTCTATTTTCAAAAACTCTTATTTTTTTATTATCAGTAGATTTGGCGTTAACATAAAAATTTTCATAAAGACTGATATTTTTAGTTTCTATTTTTGTTTTTGTATCTTCATCTAATTTTTCAAGGCATGTAAAGTTACCATCTTCGACCTTTCCATTTTCTATAAGTTTGTAATAGAGTCTTTTTGTTGAATCTTGTGCTATAAAAAATGATGAAGAAAAAATTATTATAAAGCAAAGAGCAAGGAAAATCGGCAAGACTCTTGATGGGTGAAAGTAAATTTGCCTGTAGGCTCTTTTATAAATTGGGTTTTTCATTACCAGGTCACATCCTTTGCTAGAATTTTTTCATCATTTTTAAGGTAAGATTTAACCTTGCCATCGTGGATTTTTAGAATATAATCGCACATTTTGCTTATCTGAACGTTGTGGCTAGCAATAAGAATTGTTGCTTTATATTCCTTGTTCATTTTTTCAATCAAATTCAAAACGTCTTTTGCACTTTCATAATCAAGGGCGCCTGTAGGCTCATCACAGATTAAAATCTGTGGACTTTTGATGAGGGCTCTAGCAATCGAGGTTCTTTGGGCCTGCCCACCTGATATTTCATTAGGATATTTGTATAATTGATCCTTTATTCCCAAATCTTCAACAAGCTTATCTATATCAAGGGGATTTTTTGCTAAATACTTGCCTAATTCAATATTTTCTAATACATTTAAGTCGCTGATTAGGTTGTAAAATTGAAAAACAAAACCTAACTTATCTCTTCTATAGGATTCCAAATCTTTCTTGGTCATATTAGAAAGGTTTTCCCCATAGATATCAACTTGGCCTGAATCAATTGTTTCAATACCACCTATAATATTAAGTAGGGTAGACTTGCCTGAGCCTGAAGGTCCTAAAATACAAATTATTTTACCATCTTCAATTTCAAGGTCAATATTTTTTAAAACGTCAATTTTCGATTGGCCTTGCCCATAACTTTTACATAAATTTTTAATTTTTATCATAAGACCTCCTTTGAATATGATAATCTTTATCATAATTATATCACCATTGGAATATCCCTACAATATGTAAATATATATTTTTTAATTAAGAATTTTTCGACTAAAAAAGCTATTAAATTTTACCATGTATATATAAACCGGAAAGGTTTATATGATAAGGCATTTAATTTAATAGCTTATTTTTCTACTTTTGATATTTGTTTTTTGATAAATTTGCCGGCAGCAGACGATATTCCAGCTGGATCATCTATTTTTATAAAATTGTTGCGATAAAGGACTTTAGCATTGTCTAGCTTATTGCCATTTATGATAGCCGCTATACTAAGGCCCTTTTTTCTTAGATAGGCCAAACTTTTTTTGGTATCATCAAGGGCAGGCTCTTCTTGGTAGGGTTTATTTAACTTAAAGCCATCGCTAATTAAAGGTTTTAGGTCTTGGGGATTGGCATCTGTTAGTATTAGGCTTAGGGTGTTTTTGATATCCTTATCTAAAATTGCTCTGTAGGCCCTAAAGATAAGGCCGTCCCTATTCCAACCCATGGCCTTAAAACGAAAGATTCTTTTCATCTCTGTTTTATCATCATAATCCTTGAGTATGGATATAATAGTAAAGTCATTTACAGTTTGAAAGGCTATGACTCTGTTTAGGATATTATTATTTTCTAGAGATTTTGCTAAAATATAGGCTTCTATGGCAACCTCTGATTCCTTATCAAGGAGGGAGGCAGACCCATCTATTAGTAGATCTACCTTCATAGAAGGATTAGCCTTGAGGGTATTTTTCTTAAAAATTTTCGCCCTGTCACTAATTTCTACCTTATAGGCGAGCCTTGGCACGAGCCTTCCTCTTTGGCTTAGATCTTGATCAAGTGAGCTGGTTAGATTTAATTTTAACTTTATTTCCTTAGATAAGACAGATATGGCCCTATTGTAGGATGCCTTATGAGCCTTAAATTTTAAAAGGTGTCTTGCTATGGTCTTTTTATTGAGGTCTTGGTCAAGGTTCTTGTCATTTTCATCGATGCCTCTAGAAAAGTAAAGTTTTGATCTTTTGTGGGAACCTGTGCACAAATCTCTTTCAATGCCAAGTCTAATCTCTTCATCAAATATTGACTTGCCAAAAGTCTTTTCTATAAGTTTTAGACTTGCCTTACGTTTTTTGTTTCCATAGGCAAGGACTAGGCTAGCAAATCCGTGAGATTTTTCTCCTTTGGACTTAAAATCAGCTGGCAAGTTTGATCTTTCAAGGCTAAGCATTCCTGCATTTTCAAAGAGAGAAATGTTTAGGGCTGGGAGGTTTTTAAGAATGTTATTTTCCTTATATCCTAAATACTTTTCAAATAAATCCTTAACCCTAGCTTCTAGATTATCTTTATTTGTATCAGCTTCTAACCTTAGGGCCAGGTAGAGGTCCCTATCTTTTTTGGAAATTGTGGCCTTCTTAAGATTTAGAATTTCCCTCATTCTTATTTCTTCTAGGCGGTAGATTTGGTTCTGCCTTAGGGCAAGGTTTCTCCTTTGCAAATCATACCTATCATCAAGAAATTTTTTGGCATAGGATTTTCTAAGAGATTCTAAAACTGGCCTTATTACGACTTCTTTATTATAGGTGAAGTCTTCTATTATATAAATAAAGGCAAGGTCGTACTTATCTCTTTTAATATTATAGGCCCAAGAGTCAAAGAGCTTTTTAATTTCAATATAACCTAGGTATTTAATTGCAAGGCCAATTATTAAATTTAGGTAGAAGTCAGGGTTTCCATCTATATTTGAACCTATAATAAAATTGTCAAAGTCATAAGACTCTGCTCCTGCCCATTGGAGGTTGTTTATTCGGTTTTCATTTATCTCTTCGTTATATTTATTCATTGGTCATATCTTTGTGATAAATATCATCCTTAAATCTTGCCTTTAGTAAATCTTCGATAAGTTCTGCTTCATAGTCATCAAAGACTTTATTTACTAGGCAGAGCCTCATAGCTTCTTTTAATTCAAGGCCTTCTTTAACTAGGTCAAGGCCATCGAACATTCCCCTTAAATCTGGAGCACTTTCAGAAATTTCGTGTGCCTCTGCCTTATCTTTTAGGTCCCTAAAAAAGTTTGTGAGGTCTTTAAGGTAGGATTCTCTTAGGTAAGGATAATGGGTTTTTATAAGATATTTTAGGTCATCATCAGATATCCTTGGCATCTTTATGATGACAAATCTTGATAAGAGGGCCTCGTTTAAATCACGGGTTCCTTCGTAGCCGTAGTTCATAGTTGCTATAAAGCGAGTAGCAGGATGGACTTTTATTAGCTTATAGCCAGGTATGTCAATCATTCTCCTGTAGTCTAGGATTGAGTGGAGGACTGCCATAGCCTCGTTTTTAGCCATATTTATTTCATCAAGAACTGCAAAGCCTCCATGAGTACTTGCAAGGCTTATTGGGCCTTCCCTAAATACAACATTACCTGATTTTAAAGTATCATCGCCGATTAGGCTTGAGGCATCAAGGCTTAGGTGGAAGGAAACATTCCACATAGGCCTATTAAAAAGATAGGCTAAATTTTCTGCAAGGACATTTTTGCCTGTTGATTTTTCACCAACAAGCAAGATATTTTTGCCTGAAAGTATGGCAGAAATTGCCTGGGTTAAGACCTTATTTCCCATATACCTAAATTTAGGATTAGGAATTCTAGATTCAAGGTCATCTGCAAGAGGGTATTTGTTTTTAAAGTTTTCTATTTTTTTATAAATTTCATCCATTTTATCTCTCGATTGTGTTGATTTCATTTTTTATATAAAATTTTTTAAAAGATCCTAGGCCAAAGGCTGATATTTCAATTTCCTCATCGTCTTTTATAAAGGCAAAGATATTAGGATTGACATAAATTTCAATATTTTCATCATCATATTTATGGTAGCTTTCAAGCTTGCCTACTTGCTTTGTGCTTACATCAAAATCTACAGTTCCAATTGTGCAGCAGGATTCCTTGCTATCTAGGTCAGGATTAATAAATAAGGCCTTAATGTCTTTTTTAGCTGCGAATTCTCTTCCTTTTTTATCTAATTTTATTTTCATAAGTCTCCTTTTTGAATAGAAAAAAGGTGGCCTAAGCCACCTTTAAATTTATCTTAGTCTAAAACTATTGATTCAATTCTAGATCTATTCTTCTTTCCACATCTTACTACAAACCATGCATAAGCAACGGTAATGACAGCTGCTATTGGATAAGCAATTGTGTAAGGTTGTCTAAATCCTATTGGGTCAGCATTGATTATAAATGAGAATACTATGAAGCAGTAGAACATTCCTGGTATAAGTGTAATAAAGTAGTTTTTGTTATTATACATTAGGTAAATTGTTGCAACTGCTAGGGCAAAGATTGCTACGAATTGGTTAGTAAATCCGAAGTATCTCCAAAGAATGTTAAATCCATTAGGATTTGATTTTGCAAAGTATAGGATAGCTGATGCTGGAATAAATAGACAAGCAGCTAGACCAGCTCTTTTTGAACCATTTCTTTGGTCTATATTTAATTCTTCTGAAATTATTAGTCTTAGAGATCTAAATGCTGTATCACCTGATGTGATAGGAAGTGCGATTACACCTACTACTGCTAGTAGACCACCTATATTACCCATAAAGAATTTAGAAATATTACCAACCATGATTGTACCAGCTGTATCTAGTGGAGCTTCTCCTGTTGAGAAAAGAACCATAGCACCTGCTGCCCATATCATAGCTATAAAGCCTTCTGCTATCATTGTAGAATAGAAGGTTGCCCTTGCTTCTTTTTCACTTTTAACAGTTCTTGATACAAGGGTTACTTGGGAACCGTGGAAACCTGATAGGATACCACAAGCTACAGTAATGAAGAATGCTGGGATGAATTTTTGTCCCTTTGGATGTTGCGCTAGAAGTCCTTGGCCTTCAAAAGATAGGTGAGCTGAACCTTTCATAAAGATACCGATTAAAACACCAATAGCTGATATGATTAGGAAAGCACCAAAGATTGGGTAAATTCTACCGATAAGCTTATCGATAGGCATTACTGTTGATAGGATATAATAAGCAAATATTACAGCATATATAATCCAAATTACAGTGCCTTCTGGTTCTTTACCAAGTACAAATTTAGCAATTAAGTCACCAGGTGTATAAACAAATACAACACCAGTTAGGAGTAAAAGAACAGCAATAACAATATTGTAGAATTTTCTAACTCCATCGCCTATGTATTTACCAACTAATTTTGGAACTTGGCTACCACCATTTCTCATTGAGATAAAGCCTGTCATGAAATCATGAACTGCACCTGCAATAACACAACCTACTGGAATAGCGATAAAGGCAATAGGTCCAAATAAGATACCTTGGATAGGTCCAAGAATAGGGCCTGTACCTGCTATGTTAAGTAAGTTGATAAGCCAGTTTTTAGCCTCACTCATTACTACAAAGTCGACACCGTCGGCTTTTTTAACTGCTGGAGTTTCTCTATCGTCAGGTTCTAGTTGACTTTCAACATATTTTGAATATAGAAATCCTCCTCCAAATAAAATTATAAGTCCAATAATAAATAATGTCATAATATCCTCCTTCATTTATTATCTTATATTTATTATAAAACATTATTTTTAAAAAAGCAATAGTCTATTGTAAAATAGACCTTACAATCATTTTCATAATAATATAGGATAATGTAATATAATTCATTAATAGTCTTATAAATTGTGTATAATGAATAAATTAAAATATTGAAATCATCTTGATTTAAAGTATAATTATCTTAGTAAGAAGTGGGGCGCAAATTCCACTTTTTTTTAATGTTAGGGGGAGTGGTATGAATTTAACTGAAAAATTAAAAGAATTACTAAATGATGATATAGAAAATTTAGGCTATGAACTCGTTGATATAGAGTTTATAGGACCTAAGAATGAAAAGAGACTGATTTTCTATATATATAATGAAAGCGGCATAAACATAGACGACTGTGAAAAGGTAAGTACTTTTTTGGATGAGAAGCTAGATCAACTAGATTTAATTTCTACTTCATACTACTTAGAAGTATCCTCTCAAGACTTATCAAGGCCACTAAAGACTGACAGAGACCTAATTAGAAATATGAATGAGCTACTTAAGGTAAAACTTAAAGATGGCAGTGAGCTTATAGCCTTCACAAAAGAGGTCAATGCTGATAACATTTTATTTATAAGTCAAGATGACGAGGAAATTAAAATAGATAAGTCTGATATCAAAGAAATTAAAATTGAGATAGTATTTTAAAAGGAGAAGTTATGAACAAAGACTTTATGGCAGCCCTTGATGAGCTTTGCAAGGATAAAAATATTGAAAAAGATGTAATCCTTGAAGCCCTAGAAAAGGCGCTTGTAAAAAGTTATCAAAAGAATTATGACAATCAAGAAAATGTTGATGTAGTCATAGACCACGAAACGGGTGAGATAGGGGTATTTGCCCTAAGAGAAGTAGTTGATGAAGTAGAAGATAAGGTAAGCCAAATCAGTCTAAAAGATGCAAAGGAAGTAGACCCTACTCTTAGCATAGGTGATGTGGCCAGGATAAAACTTGTACCTAAAAACTTCGGAAGGGTTGCAGCCCAAACAGCAAGAAATATCGTAATACAAAAGATAAGAGATGCCCAAAGAGAAACCCTATTTGGGGATTATCTAGACAGAGAAAATGAGCTTATAACAGGCTCTATCCAAAGACAAGATAAATATAATGTCTATGTTAACCTTGATAAGATAGAAGGAATTGTTCCACTAAAAGAGCAAGTTCCTAATGAGGTCTATGCTCCAAATGAGAGAATGAAATTTCTTATAAAAGAAGTAAGAAACTCCGGAAAAGATCCTCAAATAGTCCTATCTAGAGCAAGCGAAAACCTAGTAGTAAGACTTTTTGAGCTAGAAGTACCTGAAATAACTGATGGTATAATAGAAATTTACTCTATAGCAAGAGAAGCAGGCTCTAGGACAAAGATGTCTGTATATTCAAATGACGAAACCATAGATGCTGTAGGAGCCTGCATTGGCTATAAGGGAGCTAGGGTAAATTCAATAGTAGAAAGTCTTCAAGGCGAAAAGATTGATATAATCAATTATTCAAAAGATGCAGAAACTTTCATATCAAATGCCCTATCACCTGCTGATATAATCAAAGTCCTAATAAATGAGAAAAATAGACAATCTCTTGTAGTAGTAGATGATAGCCAACTTTCACTTGCCATAGGCAAGGAAGGTCAAAACGCTAGACTTGCAGCAAGGCTTACAGGTTGGAAAATCGACATAAAATCAGAGTTAGAATTTGATAGCCTAAGCCAAGAAGAAATTGATGATATCTTAGGATTAAATGATGAAGAAGAAATCACTGAAAATAATGATGAAGTAAGTGATGAAAGCCTAGCTGAATCTGCCGCAGATGCTGAAGAAGATATAGTAACAGAAGAAGCTAACACAGATTTGGAAGAATCTGATGAAGATGAGGCTGATGAGGAAGATTTTTTAGAAAATATTAACCAGGCTGATGAAAGCCTTGAAAACTAGGCCTTATGCTAAAAACTTTATAAATGAATAATAAATATTCAATTTGAGGTTAAAAATGAAAAAAACTCGAAAGATACCACAGAGAAAATGTATAGTATGTGGTTCTCTAAAAGATAAAAAAGACCTTCTTAGAATAGTAAATAACAAAGAAGAAGGAATCTTGATAGATGAAAGTGGAAAAGTAAATGGAAGAGGCGCTTATGTATGCAAAGATGAAGCATGCCTAAAGGGCCTTAGAAAGTCTAATAAGCTAAACCAAGCCTTTAAAATGAAAATAGATGATGATATTTATGAGGAGTTAGAAGCTTATGAAGTAAAATGAGGTGATTAAATGGCTGACAAAATAAGAGTATACGAATTGGCTAAAGAAAATGGGATGGAATCAAAGGAAATGATTAAGATTTTAAACGAAGAGTTTAATCTAAATATCAAATCCCATATGTCAATGATTAGCGGAGAAGACCGCAAATTAATAAATGAATATCTTACAGAATTAAATGAAGATTCTTCAGAAGAAGCAGAAATAATTGATCAAAAGCCTAAGGCTAAGAAACCAGTTGAGAAGAAAAGGGAAAAGAAAAAGATTGACCCTAAGATGATAGCAAATGAAGATGACGAAGAAGCAAGACCAACTGGTAAGAATAGAAAAAAGAAAAATAAGAAGAGAAAATCAAAGAAAAATAATAGGCAAGAGAAAAATATGAAAGCTAAGAATGAATCAAGAATAGAAATACCAGAAACTGTAAATGTAAAAACTTTTGCAGATAAACTTGGAGAAAATCCAAATTCTGTAATAGGAAAACTTATAGGTCTTGGCATAATGGCAGGACTTAATGATCAAATAGACTTTGATACAGCAAATCTAATAGCCATGGATTTTGGCAAGGAAGTCTTTAAAGAAGAAGCTTATGATGCCCTAGAAGAGCAATCATACGACCTGGATTATGAAGATAAACCGGAAAATTTAGTGGAAAGACCACCAGTTGTATCAGTAATGGGTCACGTTGACCACGGCAAGACAAGTATACTAGATGCCATAAGAAATACATCTGTAACACGTGGAGAGGCTGGAGGAATAACCCAACATATAGGTGCTTACACCGTTGATGTAGATGGTAAGCAAATTTCCTTCCTAGATACACCAGGCCACGAAGCTTTTACAGAAATGAGAATGAGGGGAGCTCAGTCGACAGACGTAGCAATCCTAGTAGTAGCAGCAGATGATGGTGTAATGCCACAGACAATAGAAGCTATAAACCACGCTAAGGCTGCTGAGATTCCAATAATAGTAGCAATAAACAAAATAGATAAGGACACAGCAGATCAAAATAGGGTTATGCAAGGACTCATGGAACATGGCCTTGTACCTGAAGAATGGGGTGGAGATACCATCATGGTACCAGTATCAGCTCATACTGGCCAAGGTATAAAAGAACTTCTAGAAATGGTGCTTTTAGTAGCTGAAGTTAGAGAGCTTAAGGCAAATCCAAATAGGGCGGCAGTAGGCATAATAATAGAAGCAGAGCTTGATAAATCAAGAGGACCAGTAGCAACAGTTCTTGTTCAAAAAGGAACCCTTCATGCTGGAGATTATGTAGTAACAGGATCTTCATCAGGTAGAATAAGGGCAATGTTTAACTCAAAGGGTAAGCCAATCAAAGAAGCTGGTCCATCAATACCTGCACAAATCCTAGGCCTATCAGATGTAGCAGAAGCTGGAGATAAGATTTATGCTGTAGCTGATGAAAAAGTCGCACGTGAATATGCAGACAGGGCAGCAGAATTTAAACGTGAAGAGCGCCTAATAGCTAAGGCTAATACAAATCTAGAAGATATGTATTCAGACATAGCTGAAGGCGAACTAAAAGAGCTAAACATCATAGTTAAGACAGATGTAAAGGGTACTGTAGATGCGGTAAGCACATCCCTAACAAAACTATCAAATGAAGAAGTCAAAGTATCTGTAATAGCAGGAGCTGTAGGTGGTATAACCGAATCAGATATACTCCTTGCCCAAGCATCAAATGCTATAATCATAGGATTTAATGTAAGACCAACCCAAGGAGCCTTAGAAAGAGCAAAGGATAATAACATTGAAATTAGAACCTATAGCGTAATCTATGAAGCAATCGAAGATGTAGAAAAAGCTATAAATGGTATGCTCGAACCTGAATTTAAGGAAAATGTACTTGGTAGGGCAGAAGTAAGAGAAACCTTCAAAATACCAGGAGCAGGCACAATTGCAGGTGTAATGGTAACAAACGGCCTTGTAACAAGAAAATCTAAAATCAGACTTCTTAGAGATAATATCGTAGTATTTGATGGTGAAATCTCATCAATGAAGAGATTTAAAGATGATGCAAGTAAACTTCAAAGTGGCTATGAAGGCGGTATAGGTCTTGAAAGATTTAACGATGTTAAGGTAGGCGATGTAATGGAAGCCTACGAAATGGTTGAAGTAGAAAGAAGTTAATAGATGAATAGTAAAAGAACCGCAAGGATATCACAGGAAGTCAAAAGGGAAGTCTCTAAAATACTTAGAGATGACCTTTCTGATCCTAGACTATCAACTGAAGCAATGGTATCAATTACAGATGTCGAAGTAACAAATGACTTATCATATGCAGATGTTTATGTATCTGTTCTTGGAGATAGCAAAAACAAGGAAGATGCCATGCTGGCTCTAAACCAAGCAAAAGGATACATCAAAATCCTAATAGGTGAGAGGATGAGATTAAGGTCCATGCCTGAATTTAGGTTTAAATTTGATGACTCAATCGAGCGTGGTGCCTATATGAATAAGCTAATTGAAGAAACAATCGCAAAGGATAAAAAAGCAAATGAAAATAGACAGGATTAGTAAAGATAAATTAGAAGAATTTATCAAAATGGTAGATGAGGCAGAAACAATCGCTATAGCAAGCCATGTCAACCCAGATGGAGACAATCTGGGTTCAACCCTTGCCCTAAGAAGGTCCTTAGAATTATATGGCAAGGATGTTGAAGTAATCGCCATAGACACAATAGATGATTACCTACTCTTCCTACCAGAAATAGAAAATTATAAGGAAGCAAGCAGAGATTCTTATGATCTTTTCATAATAATGGACTGCTCAGAATTTGATAGGATAGGAAGTGCAACACCTATTGCTAGAGCTTCAAAGAAAACTATAGTAATAGACCATCACGTAGGCGGTAAAATCAATTGTGATTTAAACCTAATCTATGACACAGCGCCAGCTACATGTGAGCTAGCTTATGAAATCATAGATAAGCTTGACCTACCAATGGATGAAACCATAGGAACCTTACTATTTACAGGTCTTTGCACAGACACAGGTAGGTTTATGTATGCAAACATCAACGAATACACCTTTAATGTTGCTGGTAAGCTCATCACAGCAGGTGTAGACTATGAATATATCTACAGAAATCTTTACCAATCACAACCAGTAAAGGTAATGCAATTTCATAACGAAGTTATATCTACAGCTCAGTTTTTCGACAAAAAGGCCTTTGCTATTGCAAGCAAGGATTTAGTTGAAAAATACCATGTTCAAATGGGGGATGCTGAGTCAATTGTAAATAAATTAAGGGACCTAAAGGAAGTAGAAATATCCATGATAGTAAAAGAATATGATGATGGAGAATACAAGGTATCCTTAAGAAGTAAGTTTGCAGATGTGTCAAAAGTTGCAAGAGATAATGGTGGCGGTGGCCACATCAAGGCAAGTGGATTTTCAATCTTTGATGATTCTTTAGAATCAGCAGCTAAGAAGGCTTTGGAGATATTAAAAGAAATATGAGTCTTAAGGGAATCCTTAACATAGACAAAGAAAAGGGCATATCATCAGCAAGGGTAGTAAGCCTTGTAAGGCGTGCTTTAGATATGAAAAAGGTAGGCCACACAGGTACCTTGGACCTTGAAGCAAGTGGAGTCCTTCCAATAGTAGTTGGCAAGGCAACCAGGGTATCAGACTATATGATGACCAAGGATAAGGTCTATAAGACAGACCTAATCCTTGGTATTAGGACAGATACCCTAGATGCAGCAGGAGAAGTAACAGCAAGGTCTGATAAACCAATAAATAAAGATGAATTTATAAAAGTAATGGATTCTTTTAAGGGTCAAATAGAACAAATACCACCTATGTATTCAGCTCTAAAAGTAGCTGGCAAAAAGCTTTACGACCTGGCCAGAGAAGGCATAGAAATAGAAAGAAAAATCCGTAAGGTAAAAATCTATGACATCAAGCTCTTATCCTTTGACTTTCCGAAGGCAAGTATAGAAGTTACCTGCTCAAAGGGTACTTATATAAGGACTTTGGTAGATGATATTGGAATAAGACTTGGGACTTTCGCCCATGTAGAAAACCTAGAGAGATCTAGGGTTGGCAAACTTGATATAAAAGATTCGATAAAGAGTGCAGATATTTTAGAAATTCCAAAAGAGGAACTAATCAAAAAACTAATTCCCCTAGATATAGCCCTTGACCATTTGGAAAGACTAGACATAGATAAAAAATATCTAGAAAATCTAATAAATGGGCAAAAAATCTTAACAAATAAGCAAATAGATGGGGAAATTAGGATTTATATAGACAATAATTTTATAGGCCTTGCGAAAATTGCAAGCGAAGATGGTAGAAATTTCCTAAAAATGGAGAAGGTATTTTATGAAAGATAAGATAAGAATATATGATTTAAATAGTGACTTGCCAGATCTTGAAAAAAAGGCGGTTGCCCTAGGTTATTTTGACGGAGTCCACCTGGGTCATCAAAAATTAATGGAAAAAAATATATACTTATCTAAAAAGTACGGTCTTACCCCATCTGTCTTACTCTTTAAAGAAGATGGTAAGAGGACTGTAAAAGATGAGGATAAATACCTATCAAGCCTAGAAGATAAGATTGAAATCCTATCAGAAATAGGAATAAAAACTTTCTGCCTGGTTAATTTTGACAAGACCTTTATGGAATTATCCCCTAGAGAATTTATCAAAACTGTGATAGCAGAAAAATTAAACGCAAAGGTTGTAATAGTTGGCAGTGATTACCGTTTTGGCTACAAGGCCAAGGGAACTATTGACACTCTTAGAGAATATGAAAATATCTATTCCTATAAGGCTGAAATTATTGATTTTGAACTAGAAGATGATAATAGTAAGATTTCATCAAAACATATCAGAGAGTTAGTAAAAGAAGGGGAAATTTCAAAGGCTAATAAGTATCTTGGAAGGTACTACAAGATTAGAGGGGAAGTAGTCCATGGCAAACACAGAGGCAGGACCCTAAATTTCCCAACAGCTAATTTAGAGCTTAACTTCCCTTATGTAATACCGAAAGATGGGGTCTATCTTACAAGAATACTTGTAAGAGATAAATATTATTATGCTCTTACAAATATTGGCTCAAATCCAACCTTTGAGACCAGCCAAGATAAGAAAATAGAATCTTATATCTATGATTTTAATCAGCATATATATGGGGAAAATATAAGCGTAGAATTTATAGAATTTTTCAGGCCTGATTTTAAATTTAACTCTGCTGAAGAATTAATAGAGCAGATGGATAAAGACAAGGCCCAAGGCTTAGAATATATAGAAAAACACCTAAAATAAGTTTACAAAAGAAAAATAGGGCGTATAATAGTATAGCTAGCTTTGCTGGGTATATGAAACCTCGACTAATACTCGGTAAGGCCAAATCAAATATACGGAGGAAATTATGAACGCAGAACAAAGACAAGAAATAATCAAAAACTACCAATTAGACGAAAAAGACACAGGCTCACCAGAAGTACAAATCGCTATCCTATCAAAAAGAATAGCTGACTTAACTGAGCACTTAAAAGCAAATAAAAAAGATCACTCTTCAAGACGTGGACTATACAAGATGATTAGACGTAGAAGAGGTATGCTTACTTATCTAAGAGACAATGATATCGAAAGATATAGATCAATTGTTGAAAGACTTGGACTAAGAGGTTAATTACTGGCGGGGATAACCCGCCTTATTTTATAGGAGATTAAATGATCAAAAATTACAACTACACTTCAAAAAACGGATACGAATTAGAAGTAACCATAGGTAAGTTTGCAGAACAAGCCAATGGAGCATGCTACATAAAAAGTGGGGACACCTCCCTTCTAGTAACAGCAGTAGCAAGTGAAAAACCAAGAGATGGTATAGATTTTTTTCCACTTATTTGTGATTTCCAAGAAAAACTATACGCTGTAGGAAAGATTCCTGGAGGCTTTCTAAGAAGAGAGGGTAAGGCAAGCGATGGAGCAACTTTGATCGCTAGACAAATGGATAGACCTCTTAGACCACTTTTCCCAGAAAATTACTACAATGACGTACAAGTTATAGCTACAGTCCTATCAATGGACCATGACCACCTTCCAGACCCACTAACAACAATAGGTGCATCAATTGCTCTAGGTATCTCAGATATACCATTTGACGGACCAGTTGGGGCTTGTATGGTTGGAAAAGTTGATGGCAAGCTAATAGTAAATCCAAAAGAAGAAGATAGAAAAAAATCTGACCTTGAGTTAACTGTAGCTGGTAAAAAAGGCGCAATCAACATGGTAGAAGCAGGAGCAAATGAGCTTGATGAAGCTGAGATGCTTGAAGCAATGCTACTTGCCCTAGATGAAATAGGTGATATTTCTGACTTTATCCAAACAATCATAGATGACATTGGTAAGGAGAAAAAAGAAGTAGAAGCTCACGAAGAGACAGAACTTGATAGACTAATTTCAGAAAACTTCGAAGAAGAAATCAAAAACTCAATCAGAACAACAGATAAGACTGAAAGAGAAGATAACATCTTTAGGATAGAAGAAGAAGCTAAGGAGAAATTCCTTGAAGCCTATCCAGAAAGCGAAGATGAAATCCATAGAAGAATAGATGATATCATGAAAAAAGAAGTAAGAAGAATGATATCAATCGATAAGATAAGACCTGATGGCAGAGACCTTACTGAAATTAGGCCTCTATCTGCAGAAGTTGAAGTGCTTCCACGTGTACACGGATCAGGTTTATTCCAAAGAGGCCAAACACAAGTTTTATCTGTAGTAACTCTAGGTTCTCCAGCAGATAGTCAAATAATTGATGGCCTAAATGTAGAAGATATACAAAAAAGATACATGCACCAATATAATTTCCCACCATTCTGTGTAGGAGATGTTAGACCATTAAGAGGACCAGGTAGACGTGAGATAGGTCACGGCCACCTAGCTGAAAGAGCCCTTGTCCCAGTATTACCAGATGAAAAAGACTTCCCTTACACAATAAGAGTCGTATCAGAAGTATTATCATCAAATGGTTCAAGCTCTCAAGCTTCAATCTGTGGTTCAACCCTTTCCCTAATGGATGCAGGTGTTCCAATCAAAAAGCCAGTAGCAGGTATTGCTATGGGTCTAATCAAGGAAGATGATTCTATATCAATTCTTACAGATATCCAAGGCCTAGAAGATCACCTTGGCGATATGGACTTTAAGGTAGCTGGTACTCGTGATGGTATCACAGCCCTACAAATGGATATGAAAATATCAGGTATAACAAAAGAAGTTCTTGAGCAATCCCTAGCTGATGCAAAGGATGCTAGATTTAGAATCCTTGATGTCATAGAAAAAGCTATAGATAAGCCAAGAGCAGAACTTTCAGAATATGCACCAAGACTTTACACAATAGACATAGACCCAGATAAGGTGCGTGAAGTAATTGGTTCTGGTGGAAAGACCATAAATAAGATTATTGATGCAACAGGTGTAAAGATTGACACAGAAGATGATGGTCATATAACAGTAGCAAGTGATAATGGAGCAAGCGGTAAGAAGGCTATAGAGATGATAAAAGCTATAGTTACCGATCCAAAACCAGGAGATATATACGAAGGAAAAGTCGTAAGAATTATGAACTTTGGTGCCTTTGTTGAAATTGCTATCGGTAAGGAAGGTCTCCTACACATTTCACAAATTGCCCACCATAGAGTAGGCAAGGTTGAAGATGAACTAGCTATTGGCGATACAGTAAAAGTTAAGGTTACAGAAATTGACAGACAAGGTAGAATTAACCTTTCAAGAAAGGCCCTTTTAGAAAAGCCAGAAAAAGCTGAAGCTTGGCCAGTAGATGAATCACCTTATAAGAATGATAAAAAAGAACAAAACTAGTAATTAAAAAAATATACTGTCCTCTGGGCAGTTTATTTTTTGCCCTTATTACTATATAATAATAATGAGGTTAATATGACAAATAAAAATCAAGGAAGGGTAAGGAAGAAGTCATCTTCCAGAGCCCCTAACAAAAGTAAACAGAAAAAAATTAGAGAAAAAAATTTCAACCTAAAGACCTTTTCTATCGTTATGATGGGACTTGCGGTATTTTTATTTATCTTTATCATCTCATCAAACACAGGTTTTTTGGGAGATAGGATAGGCGATATATTTGCCAAGCTTTTTGGAAAACTTTCAATATTATTTCCACTTGGCTTATTTGTATCCTTTTTCATGGTTTATAAGGGAATATTTAAGCAAAACTTATCAAGGATGCTTCTCATTTATGGAATATTTCTATTAACACTTGCCATTCTTTCTAAAGACTTTGTAAGAAACGAATTAGCCTGGTCTTTAGAATACTCAGCCTTCAAAAAAAGCTTAGGAGGTGGATGGTTTGGTGGATTAGTAGGATTCTATATTCTAAACTTCATCGGTCCACTTGGCCTATATATCCTTTATATAACACTTATAGGTTCATTTATAATAAATGTAAGTCCATATTCCTATAGGGAATTTTTTCTCAAAATTAGGGATGGCTTTATAATTCTAGGACTTGGCATCAAACACTTGACTATAAAGACTTATAATAAATTCAAGGTGTTTTTAGCTGATAAGAGAGAAGATAGGCAAGTCCAAGCTAAGGAAGAAGCAAGAAAAATTCCAAGGTTTGAAAAAAATTCTGATCAAGAACCACGAAAAGCTGTAAAAAGAAGAGTGGCTCAGAAAAAAGAGACACAAGCTAAAAATATAGAAATAATCAATGATTACAAGTCTAAGCAGGTTGAATTTGCAGACCTTAATGAAGATTTAAAAAGAGAGTTTTCAAACTATTCTTATCCGTCAGTTGATTTATTACATGACATCGACACGGATAAGGGAATTGATAATGACGAAATCAGAGAAAAGGCTGAAATAATCGAAGAAACCCTCGAATCCTTCGGTATAGAAGGAGAGGTTGTCCAAATAGATGTGGGACCAACAGTAACCTGCTATGAACTAAAACCACAAAGAGGGGTCAAGGTTTCAAAAATTGTAAATCTTGCAGATGACCTGTCCCTATCCCTTGCAACATCAGGCATAAGGATAGAAGCCCCAATACCTGGCAAATCCCACGTAGGAATAGAGGTGGCAAATGATACAAAGGAAATGGTTGGCTTTAAGGAGATAATTTCATCGGCAAGCTTTATAAAAAGCAAGTCTGCCATACCTTTTGCTATGGGTAAGTCAATTTCAGGTGAAGTAATAGTATCAGGAATTGAAAAAATGCCCCACCTTTTGGTATCTGGAGCGACAGGATCAGGTAAGTCTGTTTGTATCAACACCATAATCATGTCTATTCTATACAAGCATTCGCCAGATGAAGTCAAACTTCTCTTAATAGACCCAAAAGTAGTAGAATTATCAGTCTACAATGGGATTCCACACCTTATAATGCCAGTTATAACTGATCCTAAAAAGGCTGCAAGCTCCCTATTTTGGGCGATTTCTGAGATGGAAAAAAGGTATAAGCTCTTTGAAGAGCACCATGTAAGGGATATAAAAGGCTATAAAAAGGCAAGCGAGACTGACGAATCTATGGAAAACCTACCTTATATAGTTGTTATAGTAGATGAGCTTTCAGATCTAATGATGACAGCTGCAAGTGAGGTAGAAGACTACATCACCAGGCTTGCCCAAAAATCGAGGGCTTGTGGTATACATCTTATTATAGCGACCCAAAGGCCAACAGTAGATGTAATAACTGGTACAATTAAGGCCAACATTCCATCAAGGATATCTTTTGCTGTAACAAGCCAAATAGACTCAAGGACAATCCTAGATGCCCAAGGAGCAGAAAAACTTCTAGGCAAGGGAGATATGCTATATCTATCATCTGATGCCATGAAGCCTGTAAGAATCCAAGGCGCTTTCGTATCCGATGATGAAGTTTTAGATGTAGTTGACTTCATAAAAAACAATTCAAAGGCTGATTATAATGAAGAAGCTATTGAAAAGGTAGAAGAGAAGACCAACACCGAGGAGCTAGAAGATGAAGATGAACTTCTAGATGAAGCCATAAGGCTCATTATCGAGGATAATACAGCAAGTGTATCCATGCTTCAAAGAAAGCTTAAAATCGGCTATGCAAGGGCTGGTAGGATAATTGATCAATTGGAGCAAAAGGGACTTGTAGGAGGTTATGAAGGAAGCAAACCTCGTAAGGTCTTAGTTGATAGAACATATTTGGAGGAAGATTAATGAATATAGCAAATAAAGTAACTATGGCGAGGTTATTTTTAATACCAGTATTTGTCCTAGCTTACTATTACTATGGCACATCCTATAATATAGCAGCCATAATATTCATAATAGCATCCCTAACAGATGCCATTGATGGACACTTAGCAAGAAGTAGAAATCTAATTACAAACTTCGGTAAATTTGTAGATCCACTTGTAGATAAGGTATTAACTCTTGCAGCCTTTATAGTACTTGTAGAAAGTAAAATAATTCCCGCTTGGGCAGTAATAATAATTGTAGCGAGAGAGCTAATAATTACAGGTTTTAGGACTCTTGCAGCTGATATGGGTATAACCATAGCGGCAAGTGTATGGGGCAAGGCCAAGACCATAAGCCAGATGGTATCCTTAGTCCTCTTGCTTCTAGAAAGTGAATTTACCCATATGATTGGAATATACGTATTTTACCTAGCAGTAATCCTTACAATTATATCTGGCCTTGACTATATAATTAAAAATAAAAAGGTCCTAGACCT
>NZ_JAMXSL010000030.1:0-30041 GCF_026131715.1 Anaerococcus sp. NML200537
GATAAAGACGTAAAGAAGAGGCGTAACCCTAATTTAGGAAGACTAGCTTCAAGGAGGTTAACTACGACCTCTATCTATACAATTATTATCCCATAAGAAAGTGGGATTGAGAACAAAATGTAGTATTAATTACTACAACTATAATATACGAGGAGGTTATACAGGTGTATGTGTAGGAATACAAGATAGGTACTTTTTTATACCATGGCAAGTTTGGCAAGATATGAAAGCAATCTATGGTAGGCAATACCTAAAAGCAGATGATATAGGAGAATATGAAGTGATTTTTAGGCAAGGAATTAGATTTTTAGATTATAAGGTAGGCAGATGAAAGATATTAAAAAAGACTTAACGCTTGAAGAAATTAGGGCTCAAATAATAGCCCAGGATTATAAAATAGGTACTTCATGGGAAAATAGATTTTTTAAGAAAAAGATTCATGAAAAATTAGGGTATGCACTATTTTTAAGTGATATTGAAATACTAAGAGATATACAAGAACAAAGACTTATGAATGAATTAAGGAGTGAAGATGATTGATCCAACTACAAAATTTTTAGGACTAGTATTGATACTACTTGTATGCAAGCTAGCCCTACAAGAAAGGAAATGGAAGTAATTGACTAAGTATAAAATTAAGTGTTTTGTATCGGGCTATATCTATAAATACGTAGAAGCAGAAGATAAGCAAGAAGCTTGTAAAAAGGTTATTGAAGAGCATAAACAGTATGGCGAAAATTTTGTAATTAAAAGTGCTATGCCAGTACTAGAGTCAGATATAAAAAAGGAGATTAAAAGTGATACTAAGCGAGCTAGAACAAGAAATAAGAAAAATAGATAAAGATAGCTATATAAGAGAATCGGGTTTTGCTAACTATACTCACGTGGTAGAAAGTTATAGATTTGGGGTTATAGCCCTATTTAATATAAACAAAAGGATCGGACAAGAAAATGCTTTTAAATTTATAGATACCAATAAAGATTTTGGTTTTTATTTAGATAGACCTTTATATGATGAGGATATGGAAATAATTAAAGATATCTTAACAAGAAAGAAAATAGGGGCGCTTATTATCGAGTTTTTACAGACACCACCAGAGAAAAGAATGATGGAGACATATAAAGTCGAACTAACAAAGTCAGAAATCTTGTCAATCATATATCAAAGTTTTAAAAAGTCTAATGATAGCCTTATGTGGTCACCAGAAACTAAGAGCATAGAAAAGTGCGATAAGTACCTAGTAAGTGCAGCTAAAAAGTTGAAGAAGGTTATATGAATCCAGCAGAAAAACAAATGTTAGAGTCCATGAAGGAGTTAGGATTTACACCAGTAAGGGACTATGACAAAGGCTATAAGATTTTAAATGATGATGGAAAAACAGTTACTAATTATAATTTTATATTAAGAGATTATCCTGATCCATACTACTATAACATTTTTAGAGTAAGCGAAGAGGAAGCAAATGAGATTGCTAAGATTATAAATACTTACAAAAGGAATAGGGATAAAAATGACTGAAAGAATGTTTGAAGATTTGATGGTTTTACTTATGTTTTTGGCCATGCTAGGGTTTGTATATTTTAGTATGACTCATGAAAAGAAAGGCAAGTAATTGATTATAAATTGTCAAAGAGTTGAGTAAAAGCCCTAAGAGTTGAGAAAAACGGAGAAAAGTTGAGAAAGTTTTAAATAAACTTGGTTAAGATGTGTAAAAACTAAGAATTCTAGTAAGAGTTGAGAAAAATTGAGAAAAGCTAAGTAGGAGTTGAGAAACTTAGCACTTTAAAGGAGTTAGACATATGAAATTAACTGAATTACAAGACATATTAGGTGAAGAGATAACAAAACTCACAAATAAAGAGGATCTTACAACGTTTGATTTAGATAAGGCGAATGCTATTTCTAAAATGGCTTGCCAGATGATAAGCAATGCTAGTGTTATTTTAAGGGCAAATAAGAGAAATGACAAAAACGACCTTATATAAGACTAAACATGGTAAAACATATAGGCTTAATGAATTAGGGAAAGAATTTATTGATAATAACTGGGAACATAAAACCTTAGATGAGTTAGCAACCATAATTGGTATATCCAAGGTAAGCATAAAAAATTACATGAGAAGAAAAGGATATGTAAAAAGACTTACAGGCCAAAGGTATAAAGGTTTTAAAGATAAAGTTGTTGAAATTTTAAGGCCTTATGAAAATAAACTACAATATGAAGAGATGCGAAAGCTACTTAACGATAAGCACAATATAAAATTGACAAAAGACCAGCTATTATTAATAGTCAAAGATTCTAAGATAGAGTCAATATATGGTAAAGGCTATATAAGAGTGTTTGTAGATGGAGATAAAAACAACCTAGATTTGGATAATATAATTTTGCTAACTAAAGCTGAACATAAAGCCTTATCAAGGTTTGTGTCTATAAAATCTACTCATGGTGAATTACTATTAGCAGCTATCGAACTGGCAAAGCTAAGAGTGGCAAAAATGGACGTGAAAGAAGTTTATATAGCTACTAATCAAAAAACAGGTCAAGTGATAAAAGCAGATTCCCATACTAAAATCAGCAAGAAGTTGACAAAAAGAAATGGTCAATATAAGGATTGCAGGAGTATAGGGGAAAATGGCGAAAGATATATAAGAGAATGGGTTGTGACTAGAAAGGTTACAAGTCAATCAGTGTAGATAAATAGGAGATTTTAATATGTTAGAAAGTGATTATTGTCCATATTGCAACCATGAAATAGAGCCAGACGATGTAGTAGAAGTTTGTGATATGAATGGGAACGAGCAAGACGAGCTAGTGGAATGTCCTAATTGTGGGAAACATATAAGAGCAAGCTTTGAACCTAGAATCGATATGTCACTAGTAAGCGAAGAAGACTACCTAAAGCAGTTAGAGTATCAAAAAGAAAATTATAAAAAAACACTTAAATCTGAATATGGCCAAAAGTGCAAAGATTTTTATGAAATGATGATTGATGAAGTAGACGAAAAAATAGCAGAAGCAAAGGCAAACATTGAAGAGAACAAGAATCAAGAAGAGGAAGAGGAAGACTAAATGTATGCAAAATGTAGGGTCTATGACAAGCATTTAAAGGTTGTTAGAGATGTTAAGCATATCGACTTTGCTAATAAAGAAGTTATGTACTATGCAGATGATTTTGAAGGTAACGAATATGAAGCAAGCCTTGATATTGTAAGGGGTTTTGATGAAGTTAATCTTATGTGGTCTACAGGTTTAAAAGATAAAAACGGTGTAGAGATATACGAAGGCGATATATTAGTCGACTATAACGGATATGAGGCTGAATATAACGAAGTCAAGTGGAGCGACAAATATTGTACCTGGATAATAGAAGGAGATTTTGGTATTGAGTTTTTAAGGGATTTTGCAAGACATTGTTCATTTGAAGTCGTAGGCAATATTTACGAAAATGACAATGACTAAACCTTTAATAACAATCGAACTATCGGAGCAAGCCCTAAGTGACTTGCTAGATGGTTTGGAGGTTGGAATTGATAATATGAATCCTAAATGCTATAGATATAAAGCTATAGAGGATATGTATCGCTTGATAAAAAAGGCGAATAGTCAAGGACTAACTAAAGTAAAGATTTTATACAAAAAGGAGATATTAAGTGACAAAACAAATAAACAAGGCTGATAAATTAAAAGAACTTACAGATGAAATTATAGAGATATACAAGGCTAAAAATAAAGACTATGGGGATAGTTTTTCAGATAGTTTTAAAGAATTTGGGATAACAAGTGCAGTTGTACGTATGAATGACAAGATGAATAGGATCAAAAGCCTAGCTAAAAGCGATGATAGGCAAGTAAAAGATGAATCCTTAAGGGATACCCTAGTAGATTTGGCAAACTATGCACTTATGACTGTTTTAGAGCTTGATTGTAAGAAGGTAGAAAATGAGGATTGATGAACTTAAAAGAATAGCGACAAATAATAACTTTAGTTTAGTAGAAGACATTTTTACAATATCTCTGTACTGGATGGGCGTGAATAATCCATTTGAAATTGTAATTAACAAAAAAAGAGTTGGAGATGTTGTTATTGTAGATGATTTGTTTGATAACAGAAAAGTAGAAAATATGGTGCGTGCGGCTAAAGCATTTTCTAACACACCTTTACCAGATAGACAAGAGATAAAAAAGTACACTTACAAGCATGAATCTTTAAAGACAAAGGGCAATAGTTTTACTTATTTAGCAATCAGACAAAGACCAAGTATAAGTTATCCTACCTTACAAGGATCTGATGTAGATATATTTGAGTATAAGGTGGAATTTACGGACAAAGAAATAGAGGAATTTAAAAAGGAATTTGGTATAAAGCTAGATAATTTTATTAAGGAAGAAGTTAGGGAGAATTTATGAGGATTGATGAACTTAAAAGAATTGCTGAAGAAAATGATTATACTTGCTGGACTACAACAGGCGATTTTTATGTATTTAAAAGAAAAATGAGCATGAAACACATAAAAATTAAAAAAACAGAATGTAATAGAATTTATGTTTTGAGATTCGATTTTTGTGACGAAAAAGATTTTGACATGATTAAAGCATGTATGGATTTTTCTTATACACACCCAAATGACAGGGAGGAAGATAAGAAGTTTTATTTGAGGCATAAGTATCTAAGGTCTGCTGGTGGAAGTGTAGAGTATTTCACGATATGTATCAGTCAAAAATTCCCGCTTTTAAAATATAAAACCTTTAGTGATGGATTCAAACAACAGTTTACCCTTAAAGAAATTGAAGAAATAAAAGAAAAATTTGATACTGATTTGTTAGATTTTGAGTTGGTGGAGGTTGTAGATGAGGATTGATGAGCTTAAGAGGATTGCGGAAGAAAATGATTATGAATTTACTAAATCGCCTGGTGATTATAAATTTACAAGAAAGAACAGAGGAAATCGTGTAATTTATAAATTTATTAGAGAAAAAAGATTATGGATTTCATTTCCAACAATTCGTGACGAGAAAGATTACAACATGTGGAAAGCAGCGGTGGAACTTGCCAAAACTCTTTCGGGTTACCTTAAGTGGCCAGAGGTGGAAATATGAAATTAATATTGCTTAATCCATATTATGAAGAAGAAATTGAAGTAAAAGAGGACTTAGATTATTTTAACCAATGCTATGAGGATATCACACTTGGAAACAATGAAAGCATAAGATTAACACAGACCTATTGGTTAGGTACGGGCAAGAATCCCGCACGTGATGAAAGAGTGATATTTATAAACCCTAGGCATTGGGCGAAAGTTGAGGTTATAAATGACTGATAAAAAAATGAGTGATAAAAAATACCCCGTAACTATGACAAGAAAAGAAATAGAAGTGATTACTAGCATTATTGATTGTTATATTGATTCTTGTGTGGCAAATCGTTATATAATTCCTGATTCAGATATATTGTTGCCATTGAACCTTAGATTTAAATATATAATTCCTGATTCAGATATATTGTTGCCATTGAACCTTAGATTTAAATATAGAATTACTGAAATTAAGGAAGAAGAAGCATTTGCAGAAATAATGAATAAGGGGATAAAAAAATGAAAAAGTGCAAGATTAGTTTTAGATATGAGAGTGAAGAAGAATATAGCGAAGAAGATTTCAAGAAGATTAAAGAAAATCTAAAAAATCTTTGTCCAGAAGAAAGTGTTAAAGATTGGATAGATGCATATGTGCTCGATGCTGAACATGGTACTAGCAGGATTTTAGATTATAAATTGGAGTTTACAGAATGAGTTATAGCGACAAAGATTTTATTAATGCAAATGAAGATGTCAAAAACAATCTAATAGAAATGGTTTGTACATTTGAGACTCATAATTTTATATCAAAAGATGCACTTGTAGAAATAGTTAGATATCAAAATAAAAAGATAAAAAGATTAGAAACTAGATACACGTGCCAAGAAGATTTAAAAGAATGGATAACTAGAAATTGGTCTACTATTGAAGAGTGCATATCTAATCAGATTAACAAAAGCGTGAATAGTAATTTTAATACAGATGATGAAGTAGATAGAGAGAATTTAGCTGAATCAATAGCTAGCGAAATAAAAGACGGAATTGTAAATGTAATAGATACTTATGAGGTTTAAGGAATGGAAAATAAATTTCTAAAACATGGAAAAATCATTATTGATGGAAATGAAGTCGATATGTCAAAAGGTATTCCAGAAATGAGGATTATTCCTGATGAGGTAGTAAAATTATTCAATTTAAGTAAACACATTTTAGGCTTAGCAAAGATAGGAAAAGAAAGAGTAATTGGCTATGATAAAGAAACTTTTGAGGAACTAAAAGGAAAAGAAATAAAGTTAACGCTTAGCAATGAAGTCTTAGAGATGATGGAAGAAGATGTCAAAAGAATTGCTAAAGAATGGGGAGATTTAAAATGTTAATAGTTGATATGACGGAACAAACAAGAGATGAATTATTGGAAGATATAAAAGAGATTCAATCGGATATTTGGGATTTAAAGACAAAGGATATAACTGAATTAGAAGACTGTATAGACGATATTGATAGTAGGCTAGAAACTTTTATAAATGATTTAGAAATTGAATTAATGGAGTACGAAGAATGAACACACAGAGAAAAAATCAAGCGCCTAAAATAATACGCAAAGAAGACGGCACTTATCTAGCTAAGTTTGAAATAGAAGGCACAAGCAAGGAAGAATTAGAAGAAATTTTCAAAAGAGTAGAAAAAGAAAATCAAGAACTGATAGCAAAGGTTTTAAATGGAAGACTTGTAATGGGTGAATATTGGAATGATGAGGAAGAAGATTATGATGTTTAAAGCAAAAATCCAAGATATAGATAAACTTATAAAAGATACCGACTTTGTAAGAAGGGGCAAAGAAGAAGGATATATAGACGAAAACAATTATATTTACGGCTATTATATAGACGGATACATTGTAGGACCAGTAGTAGATGTAGGAGACGACCATATAGACCTAGATTATTGGTGCAAGGTAGATCCAGATACTCTTGTAGAAGTAGACAGCCCAGAATTCACCATAGAGGAATGGAGCACATTTAGAATTAGAAAAACAGTAGAAGCTAGGAATGAGGGTTATGCACAACTTGCTTTTGAAAGATGGAAAGATAGAAGTCTACCTAAAGAATTTAAAAGAATGCAACGTCTAAGTTACGAAATAGAGGAATTAGAAGAATGAAACACCTATATGCTATGAGACTAAAGCCTTTTAGCGTAGGGATTATTCCTAAAGAAGGACTAATAAAGGCCTTTATTGATGATAAAATAGCCGACTCAAAGAATTATTCACTATTCTTATACGATAAGAAACTATCAGAAGAAACAACCGAAAAGCACGAACTAGAATATTTAGGGGAATATGAAAAGAAAAATACTAGGAATAGGTGAATGGATTAAATGACAAAACAAACAGACCTAATGGAAAAAATATTTAAAGATTATGATATAGAAATCAAAGATGGATATATAGATGTATACCAAAAGACAAAAATAGCTTGTTCTAGAGTCAACGAGCAAGGAGTAATGCTAGAACCAGGCTTTAATACTCTTAATTTGTACGAGAAAAAGAGAATCATAAAAGAATTAGACAAAGGCAGGTATCAAGAATGACAGATGAAGCGAGATTTGCACCAGGAGAATACCTTTATGATTATATGATTAGTGATTATGCAAATAAGCTAGGAGTCGATGAAGGAGATGTAGAGGATTTTATAAAAGGAACGATAAGGGTTGATAGAAAGCTAGCTAAAAAGTTAGAAAAGGCAACCTTAATAAATTCTAAAATGTGGATCAACCTACAAAAAGCTTATGATGAAGGAACTAAGGAAAGTATAGGAATTGACAGTAAAAGATTTAAAGAAGCTATTAAAAGATAAGTACCAGGTACTAAGTATAAAAGATGTTATAGAAGTTTACGATTTAAAAAATTTTCTACTAGTAACAATAATAGATAAGAAAAATCGAATCTATATACCTAACGATGATTTATTTAGACTAGATGGAATAGAAAGAAAAGCATTAATTAGTCTTATTAAGGACTATTGTAAAAAAGGAGAGTGAATGAAGTATACAGGACCATATGAACTAAATAAAAAAGATGGAGACAATGGTTGGGACTTAAGAGCTACTAAAGATGTAGTTATAAGACCCCAAGAAACAGTTACTATTGATACAGGCGTAAGCTTTGAATTTGGACTTGATGTGTTCGCCCTAGTAGTACCAAGGAGCGGCCTATCTAGTAAAGGGATATTATGTAGTGTAGGACTAGTAGATACAAGCTACAGGGGGCAAATAGGAGTTAATCTGACTAATACTAGCAAAGATACCTATAGGGTAAATAAAGATGATAGGATAGGACAGCTAGTATTTTATAGGGAAATAAAGGTATATCCTTGTAAGGTTGATAAGATAGATAGTGATACAGAAAGAGGAACTAAAGGATTTGGTTCAAGTGGTAGGTAAGGAGATTTTATTATGATAGTTAAGGGAGAAACAGGAATAGCAATTAACCCCAGGGCCTTGCAAATATTATATAGGAATCAGGAAGTAAACTATGGAGTAGATTTTAGAGGTTGTAAAACTGATTCTGATGTAATAAAGGCTGATGAATATTATATTCAAGCTTTATTTAAAGATTCAGAAAGTGTAATCTTAAGTGGCGGATATAAAACATTTGAAGAAGCTAAGAAAGCCCTTGATGATTTATACCAAGGAATTGAAGAAAGGACAACCTATTATTGTAGAGATTAATAAGCAAGAATTAGATTATAACCCTCATAATAACGTTTTTGTTACTATGGGGGCTAGCAATCACGCAAACGAAGAAAGACAAGTCCATGATTATTATGCTACTGATCCAAAAGCAGTTAAGAAGTTACTAGAGGTAGAAAGCTTTGATAAAAAGATATTAGAGCCTTGTTGCGGTGAGGGGCATATATCCAAGGTTCTTATAAGTGCAGGATATGATGTTACTTCAAGCGACCTATACGACCGAGGATTTGGCCAAGGGGGGGTAAGCTTCTTTGATATTTCAAGCTTTAAAGGTGATATAGTTACAAATCCACCTTATAAAAGGGCTAAGGAGTTTGTAGAGCACGCCTTAAAGGTATTAGATGATGGCAGCAAGCTAGCAATGATACTTAAAATTCAATTCCTAGAAAGTCAATCCAGGAAAGAATTATTTGAAAATCACCCACCCAAGTATGTATATGTTTTTACTAAAAGAACCCTATGTGCTAAGAATGGGGACTTTGAAAAATATAATGCTAGGGCAGTTTGCTATTGTTGGTTTACATGGATTAAAGGATTTAAAGGTGAACCGTCTATAAGATGGATATAGGAGAATAAAAAAATGAAATTAAAAGTTAGATTTGAATATGAGTACGAAGTAGAAATAAGCAAAGACGAGAAAAAGAATGTAATTGAAAAGCTAGATGATGGCTATATCAAAGATTTAAAAAATGAACTTGACGATATGTTTTTAAGCGACGACGGAAGGTATGAAGATTCTAAATTGAACTTTAAATATAAAGTTGAGGAATAAGAGGAAAATCATGTTACGTATATTAGAAAATAAAGTAGAACTAGTAAAAGAGAACCTAACTTATAAAGAAATGTTAGATAAGATAGAAACAGCGACCAGGCTATGTTATAGGTCTAAGAAGAGTGAGACCCAGGAGGGACAAGAAAAGTTTTTATCTAATCTTATGAAGATAGGACATGAATCTATAATAGAACATGGCAGCTTATCTTTTATAATCACGACTGATAGGGCTTGTGCTAATCAGATTGTAAGGCATAGATTATCGTCTTACTCGCAAGAATCTAGCAGGTATGTAGATTTAAGTGCTTTGAAGATAGTTTTAGATAATTCATATAATGAATACGAGAAAAAGGTTATACAAAAAGCTTGCGACTCAATTATCCAAGCGTATGAAAAACTAGGTGGTAACAAGAAATCCACCAGGGACAAGGCAAGGGCAATCCTACCTCAATGCACAGCCACCAAGTTATATATGACCATGAATTTTAGAGAGCTAAGGCACTTTTTAAGATTAAGACTAGATAAGGCAGCCCACCAATCTATAAGAGAGGTTGCTTATCAGATATTAGAGATATTAAAAAAGGACTACCCAGTTTTTGTTTTTGATTTTGATTTAGAAGACTATAAAGATATCTATAATGCTAACTAAAAGCCTTTTTAAGAGGATTTAAGGCCTATCGTATGATATAATATAGCTAAGCAGGTAAGTAGGCTTAAAACGGCTAAAAAGAGGTAAAAAAGCGTGTTGATTTCGTAAAATCAAGTAAAAAGTTAAACATAAAGGAGGGATATGCAAGATTTTTATAAAAACTTATGTAAAGATATGTTACGAAAGTATATGCAAGTCAGAGAGACTACACACGATATAGATTTAAGAATCCAGGAACTAAATGACAGGCTTACAAATACCACAGTCAGATATGGAGTTGATCCAGTACAAGGCGGGGGAACTAGCCAAGAAGATGTATATCTTAATACAATTGCTAAAAGGGCTATGCTAGAAACTAATAACAGAATTAACAAGTCCCTAGTCAAGATTGTAGAAAAGGCCTTAAAATCCTTAAGTAAACAAGAAGCTGATATAGTTATAAGGCTATATGCAAGCGAAGAGAAGAATGTAATACTTAAGCTTATGGAAGAATACCACTATGAGAAGAGAAACATTTACTATATAGCAAATAAAGCACTTAAGACACTATCGTATAAAATGTTTGGAGATGCTTAAACTTTGCAAAAACATTGCACACATTTAGTTTAAAAATGATATATAATAGTATCAAATAGTATTAGGGCAGACCTACCCGGGTTGTACAATTTAAAAAACGTGTTTGTTACTCTTAAATTAATTAATAAAATTCCTTTAATATATACAGAAACATAAGTGATTTCTTTGACAGGCAATACCAATTAACACTTCTTATTATTTTTCACTAGACATATAAGCCCTAATACTATACTTAAACATAACAAGTCTTAACCTTAAAGGTTAGGGCTTTTTTATTTTGATAAAATTACTGATAAATAGCAAGGACGGAACTATGAAACATAAAGACATAGGTAGCAATCAAGACAATCAAATAAGAGATATCGAAGATAAGGCAAATAATCTATATATCGTTAAAAATAAAAAACCTTATACTGTTTTAGATTACTTACCTAACTATAGCTATGATTATGACCATACAGATATAAACCAAGAATCAAATACCATGATTGATAGCCTACACGAATTTATAAAAAATAATTCTGAACTTGCTATTTCTCAATATTCATGCAAGGACCAGGAAGCAATCATAGAGGGCTTTGCAAGGGCTATAGCAATAGTAGAGCTATATATAAAGACAATGTACATAGAAGAATAGGGGGCGGTTTAAATTGCAAAGATAGATAGCAAGAAAAATATACCTCCTAAGATAAAAGAATTAATGGATAGTAAGTACGCCAAACAAGTCAATAAGATGCTTGATTTAGGGGCTAGTTATCCAGAAATAAGAAAATATTTAAAGTCAAAAGATTTTAATATAAGCGAAACCTATATAGGCAAGTATAAGAGGATAAGGCAGAGCCTAACGGCAGAAGAGAATAGCCTTGAAGAATTTATAAATAATTCACCAGTATCTAAGCTTATAGAAAGCCAAGAAAAAGAAATGCAAGAAGGCAGCGAGTCTAATAAGCTTAAAAGTGATTTGGAGTTTTTAGATATGGTTATTCAAACAGGATCAGACCAGTTAAAAACTTTAATCAAAGAAAATGACTACCTTATCACTATAGAAAATGTATTTGAAGCTATAAAGATTAAAGATAAGCTGACAGATGGAGCTTTAGGAGGTTATACCAACTTTGGTATTAAGAACTTACAGGAAATTACAGAAAACAAGTACATGGCACTTATTAGGTTGATGTTTAATTATATCCCAACCGATAAGAAAGAAGCAGCCTTAAAGGATTTAGAACTTGCAGAAGAAGATTATTACAAACAGACAGATTACTATGAAGAGTATCTAAGAAGTATAGGGGCAAGTGAAAAAGAGATACAGAAGAAATTAAAGGAACTTAAAAATGAAAAGAGTTAATTCAGTTAGTGAAGCACTAAAGGTTGAATTTAATAAAGACAAGTTAATAGACAATTCAATTCAAATCCTAATCAATAACTTTTTTCTTGATGTAGCAAGTGGAGCAGTAAGGGCAAAGAATGTAGAGGACTTAAACAAACTAATCAACCTATCCCTACTCCTTAAAAGCATGGATACAGGCGATAAAGAAAATCAAGAACTATTGCTTGATAACCTAGGACTGACAGAAGATGATAGCTTGAAAGAACTTTATAAGCGTATGAGTCTAAAACTTAATACGGATAATGACGAAAGAAATAGGCCAGATGATGATATATATGGACTATAAAGAAGTAGAAGAAACTCTTGAACAAGCCCTTGAAGAAGCTAAGCAGTATAGGGTGGATTTTAAAGAGTATCAGATAACAGGCCTTGATAAGAAAAGATTAATCCTAGATATAAGAGGGTTTCAATTAGTCGACTTTATAAGGGCTAATGAATATACAGATAAAAATATCATATATAGCTATTACGGAGAAAGTGCTGACTTTGTAAATTTATGTTACTATCCACACTTAAGGTTGATTATTAAAAATCCAGATGATAAAGACAAGTCCAGGATATATATTTTGCACTTAAACAAGGCTAGCTTTACAAGTGGTCTACAAGAATTAAACCTTTATGAATTGCCAGGACATATAGAGGGTATAGGCGGTATTAGGTCGTGGATATAAGGATAGACAGTATAAATGACTTTAAAAGTGATTATAAGGCTAAGAAAACAGTAGAAGATACTATCATAAGAAGTTTTCCGGCTTTATGGGCTTTAAAGTATAAGCCTATCAAGTCTAAGCCTATGACTTTTATATCTAAGCACAATCCTTTTGCGCATAGACCATGGCAAGAGGCGGTTTTAAATGATGGCCACCCTAATAAGGTTATACAAAAAGCTAGGCAGTTAGGTATGAGTGAGCTTGCCACAGCCGAGGTTTTATGGTTTGCAGATACACATGATAACGTAAATATCATGTATACATTCCCGACCCAAGCACAGATGGCGGATTTTTCTAGAACTAGGGTAAGTCCAGTTATACAAGAAAGTCCACACTTGCAAAGCCAAGTAGCAAAAGACCTTAACAACGTATCTAGTAAGAAGATTGGCACTTCTAATATCTTTATGAGGACGTCAGGAGATGGTTCACAAGGTGAGGGTGCAGATATAGATATGTATTGTGCAGATGAGTATGACAGAATGAGGTTAGGAACGGAACTAGCCTTTAAAGAGTCAATGTCTTCATCTAAATATGGACTAATGCGTAGATGGTCTACTCCTACCCTACCAGGTACAGGAATCAATGAACTATACGAGAAATCAGACCAGAGAAGATATTTATATAAGTGTACTCATTGCAATGAATGGCAAGAAATTACTTTAGAAAATATTATCCAGGTTAAAGATGGATTTAATAAAGTTACAGAAGAAATTGAAGATGGCACTTATCAATATAGATGTAAGAGATGTAAAAGACCTTTAGACAGGTGGACAGTTGGAGAATGGATAGCACGTAGGCCAGATATTAAAGAAACTAGGGGCTATTTTATATCACAACTTAATGCTTTACATATAAGTGCCGACTCTATCATGCGTAGGAAGTTACAATATCCTTTTAAGCAGTTATTTTATAATTATGTACTAGGCGAGCCTTATGCAAATAAGGGCCTAGAGATACAAGAAAATGATGTTAAGACTCACATAGTAGCACCGCATGAAGAAATCAATAGGACCGATGAATTTATAGCCTATATAGCAGGTATAGATTGGGGTGAGCCTACATGGGTATTAGTCCTAGGTATTAGACCGGATATGACTATACAGGTTGTATGTATGAGACAATTTAATAGGTCTAATATAATGCCGCTTATGGACGTTAAGCAAGTTATATCCCTACTAAAACCCTTTGAACCAGATTTCATTATAGCAGATGCCGGATATGGAGCGGATAAGAATACCGAGCTTTTAAGGGCTTTTCCTTATAGTGCTTATGCTTGTGCATGGACTACTAGCACAGGGCCTTATTCAGCAGTAAACTTTACCGACCATTGGAGCGACCAGAGGAGAATGGTAAAGGTAGATAAGACTAGCAAGATGCAAAGAACTATACAAGCAGTTAAGCAAGGATTTATAGGTTTTTATTCCTACCAAGATGAAATGACACAACTTATAACTAAACACTTAATGAATGTACAAATCCTAGATAGAGATAAGGACGGATATATATATCAAGTAGCAACGAGAAAGGGTGCAGACCACTTAGCTTGTTGCTTAGCCTATGCACTTATAGGAGTAGATAGGTATACCCAGTATGGATCAAAAGTATCTAAAGGCTATCAGATGGATTTTGTAAGTATAGAATAGACAAGTTATATAGCTTGTCTATATGACAAGATACCCAAGTGGTGAAGGGGGCTGATTGCTAATCAGTTAGGCCTTAAAAGGTGCGGGGGTTCGAATCCCTCTCTTGTCGCCAGATAAAATAATTAATCGTGAATTAATCGTGAGAAAACACGTATAAAACAAGTAAATATCAATAAATTAATCGTGAAATAATAGTGTAAATATGAATTGAGAATCTATGAAATTAACAATTAAACATTATCCAAAACTAGCAAAAAGAAAATGGATGCTTATTAGAGAGGGCGGGGCTTATGAACAGCACGCCCACTTTTTATGCAAAAAAGATGCTGAAAATGTTAGAAAATTAATAGATAGCAATAGATATCCTTATAACAAGAAATACAAGATAGCAATGCAAAGGATATTGACCGAGGAAGAATTTAAAAAGCTTAAGAAAAAGCAGATGTACATAAATGTCAATAAGGGAGTAATGATGAGATGATAAAAGTTTTTGAAAGCTTTGCAGGTATAGGCACGCAAGCTATGGCACTTAAAAAAGCTAATATTGATTATGAGGTTATAGGTATATCGGAGATAGATAAGTATGCTATAAATTCATATGAAGCTATACATGGAGAAACTAAAAATTATGGTGATATTAGCAAGTTAGATCCTAAAGACTTACCAGATTTTGATTTGTTTACTTTTTCCCGGCCTTGCCAAGACCTATCCATGGCCGGCAAACAAAAAGGATTTGAAAAGGGCAGCGGAACAAGAAGTAGCCTATTGTGGGAATGTGAAAGAATAATTGAAGCTAAGAGGCCTAAATATTTACTTATGGAGAATGTAAAGGCTTTGACCTTTAAGAAAAACTTACCAGGATTTGAAAAATGGTTAGAGATATTAAGTAATCTAGGCTATAAGAATTATTGGAAGGTATTAAATGCAAAAGACTATGGAATACCACAAAATCGAGAAAGGGTATTTTGTATTTCAATCCTAGACGATAAACAAGGATTTGAATTCCCAGAAAAGCAAGTATTAAAAACTAGGCTTAAAGATGTATTAGAAGATAAGGTTGATGAAAAACACTATTTAAGCAATGACCGAGTAAAACAATTAGTCGGTATTGTTAGAAATTGGGGAGTAAAGGGTAAAACTGTTTTTGACTCTTCAATTAATAATCCAAAAGAAAAGGAAGTAGCTAATTGTATCACTACAAAGCAATACGGCATATCTAGAAGAAAAAGCGAAGGGAATGTAGTAGTCGAAAAGGCACTTACCATTAAAAACGGCAATAAAAAAGGTTACCTTGAAGCACATAGCGGAGATGGTATAGACCTTATCAATCCTAGATGCAATAATCGTAGGGGCAGGGTACAAAAGGAATCTTGTCAAACCTTAACTTGTAATAGTGATAGGGGAGTAGTAACAGATGATTTAAGAATCAGGAAACTTACCCCTTTAGAATATTGGCGACTTATGGGAATTGATGATGAGGATTTTTATAAGGCTAGAAAAGTAAATAGTGATAGTCAGTTATATAAACAAGCAGGTAATGCAATCGTAGTAGATGTATTAGCTGCTATTTTTATGCAGTTATTTAGGGATTGATATCTTATTTGTTTTCTCCTTAAATTGTTTTAAAAACTTAAAATAATACTTGACTTATGCGACGCAAAAGTATATAATATTATTACAGTAAGAGATTACTTACTGAATATGGCAAGAGAAAGGAGATAACAATGGATCAAATGGGAATGACTGACAAACAATTCAATGGTTTTCTAAGAATGTTATTGGATAGGCTTGAAGAAATAAAAAGCGAAGATAACGAAGAAGAGAAAACAAAAAGGCTAGAAAAAATAATCGAAGATTTACAAAAAACTCTTGAAGACTAAAAAAGACCTCTAAAAAGAGGTCGAACCAAAAAGTATAGGCTGGGCTTGCCACTAGCCTATGCTATTATTATATTTTAATGGCAAGAGAAAGGCAAGTTATATGTGAGCAAAAAAAAGAAAATGGGAAGACCAACGGACAATCCCAAAGTTGATTCTTTGAACGTTAGATTAGATAAAGAATCAAGTGAAATATTAATAAAATATGCTGAGAAATTCAACATAACAAGAACTGAAAGTGCAAGGATAGGCATTAAGAAGTTAAAAGAAGATTTATAATAAAAAATACAGTGGTTAAGGTTCAAAGTTAAGCCACTGTATTATGCACAACCTCAATGGATTGTATATATATTATACTTTCCTTGAGGTTTTTAATCAAAGGGAGAGTACAAATGAACAATATAACAATTAATAACAATAGCTTAAAAAGAAAACTATACAATGATAATCCAGTAGTTACATTTAAGGATATAGACTTAGTACATGAAAGAGTATCAGGCACAGCTAGAAGAAATTTCTATAAGAACAAAAAATATTTTATAGAAAATGAAGATTATTTTCTTCTAACTATTGAAAACACTAAATGTACGAATTTCGTACATTCAAATATACCACCTAAAGGTCAATATCTTTTCACCGAAAGCGGCTACCTAATGCTAGTAAAATCTTTTACAGATGATTTAGCATGGCAAGTACAAAGGCAACTTGTCAATTCATATTTTAGATTAAAAGAAGAAGCATATGAGCAATTAGAACTAGAACCATACAAGCTAGAAAAGAAAACCTACAAGGGTAAACCTGTTTTGATTGTAAGAGATTTAGAATATTTAACAGGACAAGGCAAAAATACTTTGAATTGGATCATAAAGACAAATGGTTTAGGTTTTTTGTTGCAAGGCAGGTCTTTAGATGATTTTAAATATGAAAACAACTCTTTTTACAATATGAAATATAGCCTAAACATACTCTTTGAAGATGATGTATATAGGTTAATAAAGAGATATGATGTTAATTCAGATAAGCTAGAAGATATTGATAAGTATTTTGAAACTGATAGCAAGGAAGAGTTGAACCAAGATGTAGACTTATATATTAGGCTTAGAGATTTGAAGAACCTTTATAGGTCTTTAGGACTTTATGAAATAAATAATGACCTAAGAAAGAAAATAACAAGGGTAATATCAGAAGAACTTGTAAGGCTAGGAGTTTTAGATAAACCTAGAGATGATTTTAGTCTAGGTTCAGCCGAAGTTTGGAATATGGAAAGTGAAATAAGTAATCTTAGATTATCACTAAGCAAGGGAAAAGATTTTACGGAAAAACAATTGAAACTTGCAGCAGAATGTAATAATTAAATATAAAAAAATCAAGGGTAGTCATTTAGGCTATCCTTTTTACGTATAAAGAATTAAGAGGAGTAATCCTATGGCAATAAAAATAAAAGGCCTTAAAAAGGCAAATAAAGAGCATAAATGTCTATGCAAGTCTAGCAAAAATACGATAAATGAAGAATCGGCACAATATCCTTTAAGAGACACTTATTTAAGAGTCTTACAGACCGAAGCTAGCATTGTCTTTGATAAGGTTATGAAACAAGCAGTAGATGAAATATATCAAGTATTAACAAGTGACTAAAGGTTGCTTGTTTGTGAAGTGGTAGTTTAATCAGGCAGAATGTCGGTCTCCAAAACCGAAGATATAGGTTCAAATCCTATCCACTTTGCCAAAAAAAATTATAAGGGAGGTTAAGCATGACCCCAAGGGATAAGTACAGGAGAGTTAAGGTTATACTTGACCGATACTTAAAAATAATTAACAAGATAGCTAGAGGTGGTAATATTGACCCAGCTTTAGCTAAAAAACTAGGTATACCCCAAGAATTGCAACCTTTACTAGAAAGGGCACACAAAAGGGGACAATTAGAAGTTAAGTACGAAAACATGAACCTTAATCCAGAAGAGGTTGAAAGGCTTACAAGAGAGATAAGGCCAACTAATAACCCTATATTCAAGCTTACAGAAGAGAGTGTAGAAGATGGCCTTAATTATCAATTAGATAAGTTTAGGCAAAGGGTATCTAGTACTACTATTGATTATCTAAAAAAAGAATTTTCAGTCATAGATGATGTTTTTAAAGATGATAGACCTAGAGATTCATGGCTTGCAAGTGAATTAAGAAAGATAACTAGGGATAGCAAGCAAGATTGGGATATGGTCGTAAAAACCGAGCTAATGAATAGTAAAAATGAGGGTATAGCCCAAGCTATTATAGATGGTAGCAGTCCATATTCTAATAAGGGCTTAGAAACACAGGTATTTAAAAGACCTAGTCCTAATGCTTGTAAACATTGTAGGGAATTATACTTAGAAAAAGATGATAAGACCCCTAAAGTGTTTAGTCTATCAGAATTAATGGCAAACGGCACTAATTATGGCAAAAAGGTAGGAGAGTGGCGACCAGTTATAGGAGTTACCCACCCACATTGTCAATGTATGATTGAGGTACTACCAGATGGAGCAACATTTGATAAAGATGGCAGAATGATTTACGAAAGGAGGTATGAATGACAGAAAAACAGAGATATAAAGTCAATTTCTCTTCTAAGGGCGGTTCATTTAATGCAGACCAGTTTGCACCTAGGATAGAAAGAAGTTACTACAATTATGATCCGCCTATGCAGGATATGTTTGTAACTACTGACTTTAAAGAAAAAGATACAAAGCTATCATTTGATTTATTAAAACAAGTATCTACCAAGGTAGCACCTATAGCAGCGGTAATAAGCACCAGGATAGACCAGGTAGGGGCTTTTACTTCTAGGAGTAAGTACTCTACTAATGGCGTTGGATTTAAGGTTAAATTAAGAGATTCAAGCATAGAGCCTAGCGAAGAACAAGAAAAGACCATTGATAGGCTAGAAAGATTTATTGAAAATTGCGGTAATAATGAGAATCCTAATCGTGATAACTTTGATATTTTTATTAGAAAGATATTAAGGGACTCACTAACTTATGACCAGGTAAACTTTGAACTTGAATATGATATAACAGGGGAATTTTTACAAGCTTTTGAAGCGGTAGACCCTACAACAATAAAACCTACTTTAGAAGATTTTGAGATTGACGAAGCAGCATTGGCAGATGATGTCGATACTAGAGAGGGTGAAGAGTTAGCCTATGTACAAGTTATAGATGGCCAGATTGTAGCAGGTTTTACAGCAGATGAAATGGCCTTTTCAGTAAGAAACCCTAGGACAGATGTATATAGTCAACCTTATGGTCTATCAGAAATAGAGCTAATAGTTAGTCAAGTTACCTCTTACCTTGAAGCCGAAGAATACAATATGAGATTTTTCCAACAAGGGGGAATGACAAAGGGAATCCTTAATATCAAAAATGAAAAAGGAGGACCAGCCCAAGGTGACAGACAGACCCTAGAGTCCTTTAAAAGGCAATGGAGAACACAGGTAACAGGGCAAAAGGGAGCATGGAAGATACCAGTATTTACACTACCAGGGGAATTAGAGTTTATAAATATAGCCCAGTCCGGCGGTGAAATGGTCTTTGAAAAGTGGATAAACTACTTAATCAATATCATTTGTGCTATATACAAGATAGACCCAGCAGAAATAAATTTCCCAAACAATGGGGGCGTAGGCGGTAAAGGTTCAAGTCTTTTTTCAGGTGATAAGGATAAGGTGGATCAATCAAAGGCTAAAGGATTGTTACCGCTTTTACAATACATTGAAAATATAATCAATAGATACATAATATCAAGATTTAATGTAGATGATGAGTACGTATTTGTATTTGATGGTCTAGATAATGAATCAGAATCAGAACAAGTTGACCTAGCAAAAAGAAAAACAGAATCTTACATGACTATTAATGAGGTAAGGACAGATAAGGGCTTGCCAGAGATAGATGGCGGAGATATCATAGCAAATCCTTATTATCTACAAGCTATGCAATTATCACCAGGTGGTGACAGTATGGGCTTTGATTTTGATAGTTATGGAGATGATGAGGAAGATAATCAAGAAGAAAGCCCAGAAGATAATAATGATACAGACCAAGGCGAAGAAGTAACAAGCGATGATTTATTTAGTAAGTCTTTAAAACAAGTTAATATAGAGCTTGAAAAAGAAAAAGTCAGTATTGATGATTTGAAAAAGTCTATATATAGGTCTAAGCTAACACAAGCACGTTAGAAACAATATCTAGCGTGTTTTTTTATGTCTAAAAAGGAGAAAAACAATGGATTCATATAAATTTCAAAAAGCGTGCAAAGAATGGCTAATAAAATACTACAAAGACCACTATAACAAAGTAATAGGGATTGAAGACGTATTTGTCGTATGGTCTTGTAAAACTTTACAAAATAATAAAATTTTAATATCTACAACCATAAACGATGGAGTATATGTAGAGGTTACTTATAACGGAGATAACAAGGAAGCGTACTTTGATATCTATACAAAAGTTAGAAATATAAGGGTATCAGAGCAAAATTTGATTGATGAAAAATGAGGTAGGAAATTATGAAAATAAGATTTAAAGGGTTAGCTAAATTATTTAAAGCTATACCAAACAGAGCGCACTTATTCCCAGTTAAGGTACTAGTTAATGGTAAAAACAAATCTTTTTATGCTATAAGATATAAGACAGGCAATAAAGCTATGGAAATAGTTTTAAAGCAAATGAGAATACCTAACGATAGGGAAGCCTTATTTGACTCAAAAGATGGTAAGGCTAAGAACTTAAGCGAAAAAGATGTATTAGAAATATATAGTAAAGCAGGTAAACCAGGATCATTAAATGAGTTTATCCAGGCTAACTTTAAAAAGCCTATTATTAAGCCTAGGAATAGTAGCATAGTTGACTTAGATAATAAGCAGATGAGTATTGATGATTTAATGCAGGGGAATAAAAAAGAACAAAAACCAGAAAGCGGAATTACAATAACAGGACCGATATATGATGATGACGAAAGACCAACGTATTATATCAATGACAATGGAAATGTTATAGAAACACAGGATTCAAACCTTGTTGAACAGTATAGAAAAAAACAAAAAGAAGTCAATAATCAAGCCGGTACAGACGATAAAGATAACAATCAAAGCAACGATAATGAAGGCGAAGAAAATCTAGGAAAAGAAAATAAAAAACCACAAAATGAAATAACTGACCCTAAACAAATAATTATTGATAAATTGCAGCAAAAAGGTGCATTTATTTGGGAAAAGGGCGGTTATGAAAGGTTGTATTTTAATGAAGTCGGAAAAGAAGTAGCAGATAGGATAGCCAAAGAGGAAGGTATTAGCAAAGAAAGTTCTACTTACAAAGCTCTAGGTTATTTTACAAACAAAATGTATTTAAATTTAAAAGATGGAAAGGTATATATTCCTTCTAATGGAAGCAAAGGTTATAAATTAGAATCTAAATACTCTAAAAAAATTGTCCAATATGTTAAAGAACTGCCAAAAAATATAGACACTACAAGTAACGAAAATGTAAAGCTATTGAGTGCAGAAGGTGAAGAAAAGTTACTTCAAGCTATCGGTGGCAAAGTATGTCGAGGCAACCCTTATAGGGCCTATATTGATCCATTAAAAATGCAGGAATTAGCAATCCCGGAAGACAAAAAAAATCCATGGACTAGTGGGGCTATAAGCAGAAGAAAAACCTTAGAAGATGCCACTATCAATCTAATAACGGGTGAGATAACCCCGAAAAAAATATATGGTGAGAATATAATTCCAAAAGCACAAGAAGTCATAAACAATCTTATATCAGAAATAAAAACGGAAACAGAAGGTAGTAAACCAGAAGAAAATCAAAAAACTCCTGAACAACAAGATAAAGAACTTAAAGATAAAAGAGCTAAACAACAATCTAAAGAAATGCAATTTGAGAGGGAGCTTATAGATGAAGGCGATTATGGAAAGATAAGAAAATTTGGCACAAAGAAAATTATAAGTAAGGGAGAATATCCAAAGGCTAAGAATCTTGATGATTTTGTAAAAAGAACTAAGGCAGTGAAAGATTTTCATCTTGATATAAAAGGTCGTGCAATTCTTGATATGTTTGGCATAGAAGCTCCTTTATTTAACAAAAGAAACGGAAGGCCTTTATCCTTGGACAGATACACTAAAGTAAGTGGATATTGCTCTAAAAATGCTGAAGGCGAAACTCTAGAAATAGCATTAGTTGCTGAAACAGGAGATAATGTAAGAGAGACAAAGACAACAATCCATGAATGTATGCACTCAAAATTAAGAAATAGCATTTCAGAAGCTATGGAAGGGCTTAAATTTAAAAATTATATTGCAGGTGAAAATATAAGAGGTTACATTGAAGAAACAATAGTTGAAATGGCCGGTCAAGGCGTAAGCAATTTAATACATGGCAACGAAACAGATAAACAAAGATGGTCGTATGAAGGAATCGTCGCACGAGCAATACCAGCAATATTAGGAGTCCCGGAGTTTAAAGGCGCAAGAAAGAACGGCTTACATGGTATAGGACAAGAGATTTGTAAAAACTTGATGAGTGGTAACAGAGAATTTATTCAAAATGTAGTAAATAGATACATTGAAAATCCAGAGATAAGTAAATACATTAAAACCCCAATAGAAAACAAATCAGGCGACATGATTGAAAAAAGAATGAAGGCAATAGAAACAAAGGTTTTAGAAAGAACTGATAAGGTAGAGAAAATAAAAAACGATACAAGAAGATCGGGCATTGCTAACCTAGTTGAAGAATTAAAACGTGGTACAATATCATTGGAAGGAGCTCTTAATAGCGAAAAATACAAAGAAATAGCAGCTATATTAATTACAAAATTTCTAGAAGATGAAGACTTAGAAGCACTAGAAGGACTAGCATTATCATTTTAGGAGGTAAATAATGGCAAAAGTTATTAAAAGCATAGATGAAATGATCCAAAGCATATTAGAAGAAGTGGACGGACAAGAAAATTTTGGAGAAATAGCTAGCGCAGTTGAGTATCTAAAATCAGACCTTATAATAGAGGGAGAAAATAGATATAAAAATTGTTATGACTTCCTAGTAGAGCTAGGCGAACAAAAACTAGCAGATAAATATATAAAACCACTAATCTAACATTAACTACAATTAAATAATAAATTTTAAGCACTTATGAGAAATCATAGGTGCTTTTTTTGTGCATATCTTTATAAAGGGCGGGCGGTAGGGAGTAAGTATTTGAGAAAGGAGGATAAAAAAGTGAGGGATATGCAGATATACGTACCTCTAATAGACCTAATTAAAAGTGAACCATCAAAGAAGATGGATTCAAAAACAGGAATTATAGGCAAGATTAGAGGTTTAGCAAGTACACCTGATTTAGATTATCAAGGTGAAAAAGTCGTACAGAAAGGCCTTGATATAAGGTCATTTTTAAAAAATGGATTTCTAAACTTGGATCATGATAACTCTAGGATTGTAGGTTATCCAGATAGCAAGAATACAAAGATCACAAAAGATGGCTTATACCTTGAAGGATATCTATTAGACAATTCAGATGGTAGGCGTTTTTGGGAAACAGCAATAGCCCTACAAAAGTCCGGCACTTCTAGAAGATTAGGTTTTTCTATCGAAGGACAAATTCTCAAAGAAAATGAAAAGGGACAGATACTTAAGGCTAGAGTTACGAACGTGGCGGTAACTAGTACACCATGCAATGCTAATGCAACATGGAATGCAGTAGTAAAAAGCATGACGGCAAATACTACTAGTGCAAGCCCATTACTTAAAGAAAGCCTAGAATGCGGCAAGTTATATTATCAGAAAGCACTTGAAGGTGATAGGGAAGTTTTAGAGTCCTTAAATACCTTTAAAAACAAGCTAAATAAGAGCGATAACGAAGATGATATAAGACTATACCTAATGATGTTTAAAGGCCTATATGGCGAAGATATGGCCAATAAGGCTAGACAAATAATTAATTACAAGGAGTAAGAATGAAAGAAACACTAGGAATTGATGAAAAACTCAATAGACTTCTTAAAAATGTAGGCGCTGACTACTTTAGCAAAAAAGAGGTTGAAGATGAAGATTATGTTTCAGAAGATGAGTTAGAAAAATCAGAAGAAACTGATAATGACGATGAAATAGTTTACGACTTTAGCAATGCTTCTGAAAATGAAGACGGAACAGAAGTTGATGAAACTATAGAAGATGAAGAACTAGAAAAAGCAGAGGAAGACGAAATTGCCGATGAAGAGGTAGAAGAACCTACAGAAGATATGGCAGATGAAGTAGTCGAAGATGAACCAGAACAAGCCCCAGAAGAAGAAGCAGAAGAGGAAGAAGGGGTTGAAGAGGTAGATTATGATGATTTGCTAGGCAGAATCAACGAAGACCTAGGTCTAGATGAAATCAATGTAAGACTAGACGACCTAACAGCTAATATTGAAAAAATTGTAAACTTACTAGAAGTAAATGCAGACAATACGGCAGAGGTAGCTAATAAGAGTGATGAACTAGAAAAATCACTAGCTAGGATAACAAAAAGCATTAATAAGACTAGTAACTTAAGAAAGTCAATAAAGAACGCTAAAACAATAAACAAGTTTGAAGAAGAAAGAAAAACTTATAAAGATTTATCCAAATCTGAAAGAGCAAATATTTTATCAAATGAACTTATAGCAGGACATAGGAATGTAACAGCACTTGATGTTACTAAGGCAGAACAAGGTGCACCACTAAATGAAGCGTGCATAGCAATTATTGAAAAACACATAAAAGAAGAGAGGATTTAATATTATGGCATTTAATTCACTATCACAAAATCAAGTACAAGACCTTTATAAGGCACTAACAACTAATGACTTTGCACAACTTAATGCAGGAGCAACAGGCGGGGCGGCACTTATACCAGAGTCCCTTGAAAACTCACTAAAAACACTAACTTATACAGAAAATCACTTAAAGCTTTGGAAAGATATACCTAAATCCAGAGCTTTTTCTAATGTAGAAGAATACAACGTAGTTGACTCATATGGTGAAGATGTAGCAGCATTCCAACCAGAAGGAATTGCAGGCCTAGATTCAACCTCTAACTATAAAAGAGAATATTCTAAGGTTAAGTGCTTGAATGTTACTAGATCAGTTACAGACCTTATGAGACTAGTGAACACAGTATCTGAACCAGAAGCCCTAGAAACACAAAATGGTATGAAATATGTACTAGGTCAAGCAGAAAGATACCTTTTCTATGGAGATGCAACACTTGCACCAAATGGTGAAGAAGGTCTACAATGGGACGGAATTTTCAAGCAAATTGCAGACCAAAATGTTATGGACTTAAGAGGTAAACACCTAGAAGATACACACATTAATGATGCAGCAACAGCAATCCTAGATAACTATGGAACACCAACCAAGGCTTACCTACCTATGAATGTAGCTAAAAACTTTAGTGAACAATACTATCCAAATCAAAGAGCACTTATGAGTGTAGAAAGCGGAGAGATGGTAGCAGGTACTACAGTAACTAAATTTAATACTCTAGGTGGTACTATAGACCTAACACCAGATGTATTTATGAGAAGGGGTATGGAGGTACTAGATACTAATGCACCAGCTTATGGAAAAGAACCACCAACAGCCCCAACAATAAAAGTTGCAGCAGGTGATGTAGACGCAGAAAATCCAGCACAATTTGGCCAAGGCGGAACATTTAAGTATGCAGTAGTTGCACACTCACACACAGGTAGGTCAGTAGCAGTTGAATCTGAACCAATTGTAATTGCAGCAGGCGATGCAAAGAAAGATGTTAAGCTTACAATCAAAAACTCTGATAGCCAAGTTTACGCACCAGAATATTTTGTAGTCTACAGAACAGAAGACAATGGCAAAAACTACTATGAAATCGGTAGAATCGGTGCTAAGTCTAGAGATAAGTCAGCAGAAACAGTATTTGTAGACAAAAACGAAGTCCTACCAAATACAGGTGAAGCAGTTATCGGACAATTTGATGATTCTTCAATAACCTTTAGACAACTACTACCAGCATTTAAACTATCATATGCAATGATAGCGCCAGTTAAGAAATTTGGAATTTTCCTATATGGTACACCAATTGTATATGCTCCTAAGAGATTTGTAACTATTAAAAATATTAAGATTGACTAGGCTTTTAGCCTAGTTTTTCTTTAAGGAGAAATTATGTTAGTACAAAATTTAAACCTTGCTAATCTAAATGTCTTAATTCAAGGTGATAGATACCTATTCAATGAAAAAGGTATGGCAGAATTAAACACAGAATTAGCTCAGGAGCTTTTAAAGCTTAAAGGCTATAAATTAGTCGAGGAAGATAAAGAAAGCCCAAATAAGGCAGAAAAAGAGCCTAAAGAAGAGACTCTAGCAACAGGAACAGTAGAAGTTTTTGAAGATGGAGAAAAAGACCAAGTAGATTATGAAAATCTATCTAACAAAGAATTAAAAGACCTTATAAAAGAACAAGGCAAGAAAGCCCCAAGCGGAGCAACTAAAGCAGAATTGATTGAAATTCTTAAGGCTTAGAAATAAGAAGGAGGGGGAATATGAGAGAATACTATGACAATATGTATGAAGAAGAGAATCCCTCTTCTGATGATACTTTATACGATGAAAAGCAACCTTTTGCCCTACCCACAGATGCAAGTGCAGAAGCCCTAATCAAGATTAAGGGAATAACTACAGAAGATTTGATAGATAACCATTTTCAGGGTATCGACCTTGCAACTTATGATGGTACACCTTTTTCTAGGACTTTTTTAGTATCAAGTCTTAATTCAGCTATAGACAGGGCGGAGATGATGTTTGATATATGTATAAGTCCTAGAGATATCAAGGGAGAATTACACGACTTTGAAGGTAATAGCCTATTTGATTCTTACCAGTATACACCTTTATATAAAAGGCCAGTAAGAGAAATAAAGTCAATGACTTATCTAATGGGAAATCAAAGAATACTAGAAATACCTAAAAAGTGGATTCAGCTTGATAAGAGAATGGGAGATGTAACAATATTTCCTACCGCAGGTTCAGTAAATTATATCAATCCAGCTATAGGGGCAGCAGTTCCTTATTTTATGACTAGATCATATATGCCGATGGCAGTATCTATAGACTATAGTGCAGGTATGGAGCTTAAGGATATACCTCATAACCTTTTAGATTGGATATATAAGTATGCAGCTATAACAATCTTTGAAGTATGGGGCGACCAAATCATAGGCGCAGGTATTGCATCATCATCTGTTAGTATTGACGGCTTAAGTCAATCTATAGGCACAACACAATCAGCAATGTATGGTGGAGCAAGTGCACGTATTCTAGAGTACAGAAAAGACTTAGAAGAGCTTACACCTATAATCAGAAAACACTTTGCTAGATTTGATTCAGTAGTTTTATAGGGGGTATAGATGGCAGCAGGTGCAAGTTTTATACCAGGAAGTTTTGATGAATTAATAGAAAATCACGGCTATAACGCTACATGGTATCAATCCATAGTTTGTGAGTGCATGAGTGAAGGTCAGCCTAGCCCTCATTGCCCTTATTGTAAAGGGGAGGGCTATAGATATATAAGAAAAAAAGAAATAAAGGTAGTTGCTTCTAGTTTTACAGGAAATCAAGTCTTTAAACTAGAGGGTATATCAGAGCCAGGGAGCGTGTATGTTACACCTCAAAGAGATGTTATCATGGCCTATCATGATAAGCTAGATTTTTTTGAAGTGGAATGTAGGTATTCCCAAGTAGTAAGAGTTAAGGGAAATAGAACAAGTAGTAGTTATAGACCTATAAACAAGGTTGTTTTTGTTATGATTGGCAACATGGTCTATGACGAAAATGTAGATTTTGTAATCAGTAAGGATAAACACCACTTAGAGTGGATAGATGAAGAAAACAAGCCTAAAAATGGGGCTAAAGTTAGTATTCTTTATCTTACAAGCCCTGAATACATGATAAAGGATATGAGTCACGAGTTAAGGTCAGTAAGAGAAAAAAAAGGCAAGGTATCACCAGAAACAGTTGATATGCCAAAACAATATCTAGCAACAAGAATTAACTTTGCTTATGGTAACACAGTTAATGCAAAGAAAGATAAGGAAATAGGCACAGAAGGAGGATATACATATGACTAATATTGATGATGCAATAGATGCTATAGCAAGTGATATGGTAAAAGCCACTTTAGCCTATGCTAGAAGCGAACTTATAAGAGAAGCACAAACTAAGCTTGATTCTACAAGCGCTATATACAAGTCGGCTATATCGGCAGTAACAATGGAAAATCCTTTAAAAGGCCACGTAAAACTAAGTGGAACATTCCCTACTATGCTTGAAAAAGGCTTTAGCAAATTTGACGAAAAAAGAGGATTTGCAAAGTCGCCTAAAAAAGTAAAGATAACTAGACGAGTCAATGGTAGAAACGACCCAGGTTGGTATTTAACTATTCCATTTAGGCACAAAACGGCAGGTAAGGGGGCTTTACCTAGTGCGATATTAAAAGCAGCTAAGGGCTTAGATAATGGCGAATATCTAAGTGAAGCAATAGTAAGCGAGCTAGGATTTAGTCCACAAAGAAGTTTTACAGGCTATAAGTGGAAAAACTCTAAATATGATTATCTACTAAGAACAATTAAGACTTATAAGTCAGGAGCTAAAAGGGGACAATATACAACATTTAGAAGAGTGTCAGACTTATCAGACCCTAAAAGTTGGAATCACCCAGGATTTAAAGGAATTAATATATTCCCTAAAGTATCACAAAAGGCAGAAAAATTTGCTTATGATTATTGGGAGGACAATATATGATCCAACTGATAGATTTATTTGTAAAAAGCAGAATAGAAAAAATACTAAACTATCTAGGTGAGAATCCAAACCTTATAGATAACTACTTTAAGTATGCAAGCAAAGAAACGAACGAGAGCATAAAGAAATTTATAAGTAACTTTGAAATAAAAGTTAGGTCTTCATATCCTAGAGATGATTTATACCTACCGGCTATTATCGTACTTGTAGAAAGTGAACAAGAAGTACCCTATGGCCTAGGCGGTGGTATAGACGAAAACTATATAGGTAAAGATGATAACTACCTAGATTGGGATATAGGAGAAGAACACCCTATACAAGAGAATATACAAATGCAAACTAGCATAAGATGTGAGATATGGAGTGATAACGGAGTTACCACTTCTTTTTTATATGCAATTACAAAGTATGCACTTTTGAGTACTAGAAAGGATTTTGAAAATGAAAACATAATTTTATCTAGCTTACATGGTGGAGATTTAGAGCCAGTACCAGAATATTTTAATCATTTTGTCTACAGGCGAGCATTAAACATTGAATGCGAATATGAATCAAGTTATTTCAGATACGATGAATTTGCAGGAAAGATGGATTCACAATTTAGCATTGGGACAGATGCTAATGACGTATTTATAAACGGGAAAGACTAACTATTAAAAGTCAAGAGGTGAAACAAAGAAAATATAAGTAATGATATTGATAAAAACTGAATAAAAATAAGCATGAAAAAGCACCCTAAAGTTTAAGATTAAAAATAGGGTTAGTAA
>NZ_JAMXSL010000031.1:0-27915 GCF_026131715.1 Anaerococcus sp. NML200537
GATTTCATTACCAACATAGTACTTGGACTAAAAAACTAGAAAAGATGAATATAAGGCAAAGTATGTCAAGAAAAGGGAATTGTCTAGACAATTCTCCAATGGAGAACTTCTTTGGAATATTGAAACAAGAAATGTATTATGGGGTGGAATTTAAAAACTATGATGAATTAGTTGTTGAGATAGAAAAATATATTAGATGGTACAATGAGGATAGGATTAAAACAAAATTAAACGGAATGTCCCCTGTTATGTACAGATTACATTCCGCTTAAAATATTATTAAATTATTCCGTGTTTACGGGTTCAGGTCACTGCGGCCCCCTTTATTATCTGTGTTTTCTTTTCCTAGTAAAAATCGAATCATTGGAATAATTTAGGATATGTTTCTTATAGACTTTTGAAGCTAGGATATAAGTAATATATAGACTTAGCACCAAAATTATTAGAGAAAGACCGCCTTCAATTATTCCAGCACTTCCCTTAATCAACCTTAAAGGCATGAAAAATACAGAAATATATGGGATAAATGATGCGATCTTTACAAATAAATTTACAGGTCTATTCATAAAAATCATGGCGACCATAAAGGCCCCTACAATTGTGATCATAAGAGGTGTCGCAACCTTTGAAGCATCTTCTTGCTTGCTGGCAAGAGAGCCCAGCATGGCAGCTATCATCATGTAGGCCAAGAGCGAGAGGATGATAAAGATGAAAATCTCCCCTATTATCATAAGGCTTGTCTTATCCAGGCTAAGATCAATTTTTATAAAGTCTAAAAGGCCCTTGGATTTGATTATAAAATAGGAAATTGCTCCAAAAATTATATATAAAATCGAATGGACGATTATGGCTAGGAAGTTACCTAATATTTTGCCAGCAAAATAGTCCTTGGCAGATACTGATGAGAAGATAAACTCAATCATCTTTGACCCTTTTTCTGTGGCTATATCGACGACTAGGACATTTGAATACATGATTAGCATAAAATACATGAACATCAAAAGGATGAAGTAGGAGGCATAGATCATAAGGCTCTTGCCCTTGTCAATTTGATTGATTTTTATATCTGCCTTGGTCGAAAAAATCCCAATTTGCTCTTCATTTAAACCTGCATTTTTTATATTAATAGCATTTTGAAGCTCATTTGCAAGAAGAGGCAATTTTGAAAGTGCCTTGCTATCCATGGTTTTAGTCTCAATAATAAGTTTTATCTGGCCATTTTCTTCAGAAATCTCCCCGTAAGACTCAATTTTCTCTGCCTTTAAAGTCTTTTCTGCTTCATCTTTTGAAACTAATTTATATTCATTTTCCATAGACTTTAGGTAAGGCTTTATAGTTTCATCTGCTACTAGGTAATACTTAGTAGTTGAATCTGCCTTGTCTGATTTTGTAAGGAAATAATTAAGACCCATAGGCACTAGCATTACAAGGATTGGTATAAAAACCATGGCCCAAAAGGCAGGCGATTTGATTTGTTTTTTGAAGGAATCAAGGGCAACTATTAACTTTCTATTCATTTTCTTCCACCTTTCTGGCAAAAATTTCATTTAGGCTTGGTGGCTCTTGGCTAAACATCTCAAGGTAGCCGAGTTTTCCTACAAGTTTCTCAAAAATTTCCCTGCCATTTTCTTCATCTTCAAGTCTGATAGTCCAGAAATTTCCTTCTCTTTTTAGGTCATAAGCTGGGAAAAGCTCTGATAAATCTGCATCAGTCCTAACTTTCACCAGGTCTTTTTCATAGGAATTTCTAATCTCATCTGGTGACCCATTTAGGACAATTTTTCCATTTCTCAGCATAATTAGCCTATCGCAAAGGTATTCGATATTTTCCATGTTATGGGATGAAAAAATTATGGTTGTACCTTCTTCGTTGATTTCCTTGATTATCCCCATCAAAAGATTGGCATTGTAAGGGTCAAGGCCCGAGAATGGTTCATCTAAGATTAAAAATTCTGGCTTATAGATTAGGCTTGCAAGAAGCTGAACCTTTTGCTGGTTGCCCTTTGAGAGGGACTTTATTTTATCATCCAGACTTCCCTTGATTTCAAAACGATCAAAGTAGCTTTTTAAGGTCTTTTCATCAAGATTTCTCATTTGGTTAAGCCTTGCGAAAAACTTCACCTCTTCTCTGATGGTTTTCTTTGGTGAGAGCGAACGCTCTTCTGGAAGAAAGCCAATTTTTTCTAGGGGCACGTCTGCCATTGGCTCGCCTTCATAAAGAATTTCTCCAGCAAAGTGGTCATAGAAATTCATCATGGAGCGAAAAAGTGTAGATTTTCCCGCCCCATTTTGGCCGATAACTCCGAAAAGTTCACCTCTTTTGACTTCAAAGGACACGTCATCAAGAGCCTTAAGGTCCCCAAAATTTTTAGTTAAGTTTTTTATTTCAATCATTTTTCTCTCCTGCAAAACCATTAGTTAATACACCAATCAAGCTTGGTATTAGGACAATTAGGGCTATTATTGGGCTTATATTTTCATAGAGGGCTGAGGAAAATAGGATTATTATTATCACAAATTGACTCATAAGCATCCTCTTATAGGCTAGGTAGCCCTTTTTGTAGTATTTGACCTTATCCCTCTCGTCAGATTCAGCCATGAACTTGCTTTCAAAAAAGAAATCAAAGACCTCAGTCTTTCTTTCTGGCTCAATTTTTTTGACAAGTTTATAAGTAAGGAAAGACAAGATGGAATTTATAGCTGTAAAAACTAGCAAAATCCCTAATACAAGCAAGGTATTTTTTACAAAGTCTGGGCTTGTTTTCATCTTGTTATAGATAATTATAACAAGGGATATGAGGGTAAATAAGCCTGCATCTCTCATTGCATTGGCATAGTCTATATACTTTGTTTCAATAAAATCATCTTGCCTTATGCCCTTTTCAACTTCTTTTTTCCCTTTCAAGTAGAAATAAAAGCCAAATCCCGCAAATATACTACAAAGTCCTATAATCAAAGCCAAGATATGGTCGCTTAGAAAGCTATTAAGACCATATACAAGGCCACCTACATTTAATTTTCTAAAAATAAAACCTGCTCCAAAACCTACAATCAATCCAAATCCAGCCATAGCAAATATGCTAGCTAAGAAGCTTTTTTTATTCTTTTTCATCACTATCCTCCAGTCTAAAAATCTCATTGATATCCACATCTAGGACCTGGGCAATTGTTAGAGCCACGGTCACTGATGGGTTGTAATCTCCTCTTTCTATTAAGCTTATGGTCTGGCGGCTGACTCCGACAAGCCCTCCAAGCTCTGCTTGGTTATAGCCTGCTTTTTTTCTAAAATCCGCCAAATTATTTACTAGGTCCATCGCCCCTCCTTTCCAAATAATTGACAACTATTCTTGTCATTATTATATATCTGACAACTTTACTTGTCAAATTTATTTTTATTTACCTCTCCTTTAAATATATTATTGAAATACGGGTATAATGTTAGATATACCTAAAAAGAGGTGATTACTTTGATCTTTTTAAAGCAAGATGAAAATATGTACAAGCTCCTCGAGGCCTTATTTTATAAGGATGGAACCTGGGTTAGGATTGATGAGCTTGTAGATGATTTAGACCTTAGCAAAAAAACTATTCACAATTATATATGTTCTCTTGAGAAATTATTTAAAAATTATGCCAAATTTGAAATGACTTCAAACCTTGTCAAGGCTGATTTTATCCTTGATATAGGCTTAAAAACTATCAAGAAAATTTTTATCAAAAACTCTCTGATAAGCCAAATTTTGACCATCACTTTTTTAGATGAGATAAAAAACAAAAAGGACTTAGCCACTAGGCTTAATACCAGCGATTCTTCTATTTTTAGAAATATTGGCTACCTTAACGAGGCTATCAAGGATATTTATAATATAGAGTTTTCCTATGCAGACCTCGATTTTGTAGGCGATGAGTATGATATAGAGAAGTTTTATCTAAATCTTTTCATAAGCACTCAAATAAGCCCACTTGATTGGCCTTTTGAAGGCCTTGTCGATGAGAAAGATGTCACAACTATTGCCGAAAGCATCGGTAAGTCCATATACATGGAGATTATTTTCGGCCAATATTCTTATATCAAGACAGCCCTTGCCATCTCTCTTATCAGATATAGGCGAGGCTTTAAATTCAAGCTTGGCGAGATTGACCAAGATATGCTTAGCTTTGTCAAAAAATGTCTGTCAAATATCGAAGTTGCCAGGGCTACTAGAAGGCTTTTACCTGATGAAAATGGCGATTTGACCATGGTTTTATATCAAATTTTGGCATTTTTTATAAACCATGAATACACCCCATATTTTAAGAGCCTTGATGAGGTTTTTGAACTTGTTCCAATCTATAAGGATTATTATGACTATCTTTATGATAAATCTATAAAGCTCTGTGATAAGTACGGGATTGATAAGAAAAATCTTGAAAATGCCTACAAGGAAAATTTCTCTTACTTTTATGTAAGGCTATTTAACGTAGAGCAGGCGGATTTTTTTGTAGTAAAAAGCCAGCACTTGCTTGATTATATCAGGTTTATTAACATAGATTTCTACAAGGATATCTACGCCATGATGGATGGGCTTTTGAATAAGTATCCTAAGCTTAGGGAAAGATATTCGACAGAAGCAATGGTGTATGCGATTTATTCAACCTGGCCAGGACTTTTGGGTCATATGATTGATAGCATCAAACAAATTAAGGCTATTATTATATCAAATTACGATAGGTATCATTCAAGACTTATACAGGATTTTATAAATTCTACAGCATCTACTATCTTAAGCGTAGATATTTATACCAAGCCAAGACTTGATATAAATTGGCTTAGACAGTCAGAGTATGATGTTATCATAACTGACTTCTTGCTTGAGGCAGACCTAGCTGATAAACTCTTGCTAAACCTTGAAAACTTGCCAAGAGTCCACAGGTCCTTTAAGATTTTAGACCAAATCCTAGGCAAGAAATTTATGGAAATCAAGGCAGAAAACCCAGAATTTTTTGATAATTCAAAGCCACTTTGAAATAACTTTAAGCTATAAAAGCCCCCAACTATTTTTGTCTGGGGCTTTTCTTTTATGAATTTTTTGTGTATAATAGTGGAAATATTGTATAAAAGGAGATGATTAGATGTTCGCTGTAATAGTAAATACCCTGGCAGTTTTTACCTGTGGAATGCTTGGGACCAGTCTTTCAAATAGACTTGCCCACAAGTACCAAGAAGCCATTATGAAATTTTTACCGATTGCCATTCTTGTATTAGGTATCGATTCTGCCCTTAAGGGTGATATTATGATTATGATCATCTCTATAGTGGGCGGTGTCCTTGTAGGTGAATACCTAGATCTTGAGGGAGGCCTTGATAAGTTTGCGGACTTTCTTAAAAATAAGTTTATAAAAAATTCTGAAAGCGACTTTTCCACTGGCTTTATTTCAGGAATTTTGCTTTTTTGTGTTGGCTCTATGGGGATTCTTGGGGCAATTGATGCAGGAGTTAAGGGTGATTATTCAATTCTTCTAACAAAGGCTGTCCTTGACGGGCTATCAGCACTTTTTCTTGCGGCAAGCCTTGGCAGTGGCATAGCTTTTGCAAGCCTTGCAGTCTTTATCTATGAAGGAGCTATTTGTCTTCTTGCTAGCCTTCTTTCACCACTTTTTACAGAATTTGTCCTTGCAAATATTTCAGGTGTTGGCGGCCTTACAATCATTGCCATAGGCCTATCCATGCTTGATATTGTCGACTTTAGGATAGCTAATGCCCTACCAGCTATAGCCATGCCTGTCCTTATTGGGCTTATAATGTCTTTATTTTAAAAATCCTCCAAGCGGAGGATTTTTCTATGCCCTATAAAGTATATAGGTATCTAATTTTTCAAAGCCATTTGCAATAGCCACTTCTAGTTCTAATTCTTTTTCGACTTCTATAAAATACTTAATTTCCCCTATTTTTCCAAATTCATCTATTAGGAAATTTATCATTGCCTTAATTAGACTGTCGAAAATTTGCCTATTAGGTTCTTTCATAAAGAGTCCAAAAATTTCAGCTTTGCAAGGATTTTTGCCATAGATTTTTACTAAAAGACTGGCTGTAATCTCTCCCTTACCCTTTTTGACAAAGACCCTAAACCTGTCAAAGTCCCTATATAGATTGGGGCTTGAATAATACATATCTTTTGCAAAAGAATCGTGAAAGTCCTTATAGGATGAGAAGTCTTCCTTGGCTAAGAGTTCGATATTATCTGTAAGAGCGGAAGATTTTTCTAGATTTTTAGCCTCTAGGACATGAGAGTGTTCTACAATTTTTGCTTTTTCTGTAAAATATTTTTCCTGATTTATCCAAGAAGCTTCCCCAAGACCTATATTTATAGGATAGGCCTTGTGATCTTTTTTTATCCTTTCTAAAAGGCTTTCTAAGACTCTTAGATCCTTATTTTTTATGATGAGGAGGGTAGTTTGGATATATTTTTCATCATCATCCCAAAAATAGGTGACAAGGCCCTCTATTTCCTCATTTTGTAGGCTCAAGAGCGTGGTGGTTGCCATAAATTCTATAGAATATTCTAACTCCCTATAAAGGTCGCTTAGGGATGAGAATTTTGGGTAAGAAGCTTTAGACTTATCATTTATGGCAGCTTCTAAAAGAGGCCTCACTTTTGCAAGGTCAGGCCTTTCTAGCTTTCTTATTTGCATTAAAATCTTCCCTTAAGTTTGAGGGCTTTTTCTATCCTTGATAGGCTTAGGATGAAGGCTGCTTGTCTGAAGGTAACCTTGTATTTATCAGCTGTTGCAAATACTTCATCGATAGCTCTTGTCATGTCCTTTTCTTGTTTAGCCCTTACTTCTTCTTCAGAAAGGTAGGAGCCTGTGATATTTTGTACCCATTCGTAGTGGCTGACTAAAACTCCTCCTGAATTAGCTAGGATATCTGGGATGAGTGGGATATTTTTCTCATTTAGGATTTTCTCTCCCCCTTCTGTCACAGGGCCATTGGCTGCTTCTACTACAAGCCCCGCCTTAATTGAGTCTGCATTGGCATCGCTGATTACATTTTCTAGGGCTGCTGGAATTAAAATGTCGCAGTCTATAGTGAAAAATTCTTCGTTAGTAATTTTTTCAGCCTTCTTATTTAGGACTGAGCCTGTCTTTTCTCTAATTTCATCTAGGTCATCCGGAGCGAAACCATTTTCGTCAAAAATTGCTGATGAACCCGATTTAGCTGACTCATCTCTTGAGCTTACTGCAATGATTTTTGCTCCATCATCTACAAGATATTTAGCTGTAAAAGATCCTACATTGCCGAAACCTTGGAGGGCAACTCTAGCTCCTTTAAGGCTCTTACCAATTTTTTCGTAGTATTTTTTGATGGTTAAATAAACACCAAAGCCTGTAGCTTCACTTCTTCCAAGGGATCCTCCCATATCAACTGACTTGCCTGTGAAGGTTGCTATATCTTGGCGTCCACCATTTAGGGCTATATATTCATCTGTAAAATATCCCATGATCTTGGCATTGGTATTCACATCTGGAGCTGGAATATCAATTCTTGGTCCTAAATAATTATTCATTGCCCTGACAAAGCCACGAGATAAGATTTCTAGCTCTCTTTCAGAAAGCTTGTTAGGATCTACGATGATTCCTCCCTTGCCACCTCCTAGTGGAAGGCCGAGAAGGGCTACCTTTAGACTCATTAGGGTAGATAGAACTTTGACTTCTTCATAGGTCACAGATTGGTGAAATCTGACCCCGCCCTTGGATGGGCCTAGGGCTGTAGAATGGGCAGACCTAAAGGCTCTAAAGGTCTTTGTTGTGCCATCATCCATCTTTACTGGAATATTTGCTTCGATGATTCTTTCAGGTTCTTTGATTATCTCATAAAATGATTCAGATAGGCCTGCTATCTCACAAACTTTTTTAAGCTTGTCTTGTAGGTCTAGAAATTGTTCTTTAGCGTTTGACATATTTGCCTTCTTTCTTTCATAAAAATTAACATTTGTCTTTATTATACAAGCAAATTAAAATTTTTCTCAAAAAAATCACCCTAATTTCTTAGGATGATTTTTAATTTATTTAACTTTTATCTTATCCCTAGCCGCACTCATCATTAGTTTGACCCTATTTACTTGATTTACTTCTGATGCTCCTGGGTCATAGTCTATGGCTACTATGTTGGCCTCTGGATAGCTTTCTCTTATCTTTTTCATTACTCCCTTGCCGGTGATATGGTTTGGAAGACAGCCAAAAGGCTGAATGCAGACAATATTTGGGGCACCCTGGTGGATTAGTTCTACCATCTCCCCTGCAAGAAGCCAGCCTTCACCAGCCTGGTTGCCAAGGGATGTAACTTCCTCAGCTAGGTCTGCTATATCATCTATATAAAGAGGTTCTGTAAATCTTTCACTTTCCCTTAGGGCCTTTCTAATTGGCTTTCTATTTGCTTCTATTAGCTTGATTCCAAGCCTTCCCATCCTGGCTGTGGCAGCTGATTTACCATATAAGTCACGCTTTAATTCTGAATTTTTCATACAGTACATCAAAAAGTCTGTTAAATCTGGCATGACTACCTCAGCTCCTTCAGCTTCGAGGACGTCTTGGAGGTGGTTGTTGGCTTCTGGCAAGAATTTAACCAAGATTTCACCAACTATACCTGCCTTTGGGATTTCTTTGTTGCAGACTGGAAGGTCTTCAAAATCTTTGACAATCTCTTGGATTGCTTGTCTGTATCTCTTGGTTTTCATTGTCCCAATTTCTGCTGAAAGCTTATTTATCCATGCTTCCTTGAGGTCATTTACAGATCCTAGCTCGATTTCATAAGGCCTTGTAGCATTTGACACTCTATTTATGAGGTCTCCCAAAAGGATGGCCCTTATGGCTTGCTTTAAAAGTGGGATATTTTTAAATCTGACTAAGTCAAAGCCCTCGTTAGTTTCTATGCCTTGGGCTGAAAGGGCAATTACTGGCAGGTCAGGAAAACCCGCATCCTTTAGGCCCTTTCTGATATAGCCTACGTAGTTTGACGCCCTACAAGCTCCGCCGGTTTGGGTCATGAGGAGGGCAAGCTTATCTGTGTCATATTTGCCAGATTTTACAGCATGGATTAGCTGGCCAACTACTGTAATTGATGGGTAGCAGGAGTCATTGTTTACATATTTTAGACCCGTATCTATGACATCTTCATCGATTGTATCTAGAAATTCTATATTAAAACCAAAGGCCTTAAAGGCATTTTCCATTATCCTAAAGTGCTCCCTTGCCATCTGTGGGGCAAGGATTGTGTAGCCTTCTAGTTTCATTTCCTTGGTAAATTCAGTGTTTTCGTAGGCAAAATCACTTGGATTTGTCTTAAAGCTTATGCCTTCTCTTTTCTTTTGGTCAAGAGCTTCTAAAAGAGATCTCAGTCTGATTTTAACCGCTCCTAGGTTTGAAATTTCATCTATTTTTAAAAGGGTATAAATCTTGCCATGAGATTTTAAAAGTTCTTCTACCTGGTCGGTTGTGACTGCATCAAGGCCGCAACCAAAGGAATTAAGCTGGATAAGCTCGAAGTTGTCATTTTCTGCAACATATTTGCTGGCCCTATAAAGCCTTGCGTGGTAGGACCACTGATCAAGGACCCTGAGCTCTTTGGTCAAATCTTTCACATTGTAGGCGATGGAATCTTCTGAAAGAACAGGTATATCCATCGATTCGATTAAGTCTGCTATGCCGTGGTTGACTTCTGGATCTATGTGGTAAGGTCTACCTGCTAGGACTATGGCATTTAAGTCATGGGCCCTTACATGGTCAATTATTTCCTTGCCCTTTTTCCTTATTTGGTCATGGTAGGCTTGCTCAGCCTCCCAAGCCAAGCTTACGGCATTTTCAATTTCCTTCTTTCTCAAGATATTGCCCTCATGAGTGTAGCCTTCAAAGACTTCGACAAGTCTTTTTTTGATGATTTCCTCACTTTCAAAGGATAAGAAAGGGTTTAGGAATCTTAACTCATTTAGCCTATCGACATTATTTTTAATTACATCAGGATAACCACTTACTACAGGGCAATTCATCTGGTTTTTGGCCGCATCAAATTGCTTGTAGGCATAAAAAACACCTGGATAAAAGATTAGGTCAGGCTTTTTGTCTATTAAATCTTCCATGTGGCCGTGGACAAGCTTGGCTGGATAGCAGGCTGTCTCTGAAGAAATAGTGGCTATGCCCTTTTCATAAATTTTCCTATCTGAGTCACTTGATAAGATAATATCAAAGCCTAGGCTATCAAAAAACTTGTGCCAAAAAGGATAATCTTCATAGATATTTAAAACACGAGGAATGCCGACCCTACCAAAGCGGGCACCATCTCCCAGAGTCTTTCTATCAAAGAGGAGCTTATACTTATACTTGTACATATTTAGGTCATCTTTTTTCTTATCAAGCTTGATGCCTGCCCCTCTTTCGCACCTATTGCCTGTGATAAATCTCCTCCCATCGGCGAAGGTATTTATTACTAGGGCACAATTATTTGTACACCTACCGCACCTGGCTGATTTTTGGCTGTAGGAGAAGTTTTCAAGTACGCTTTGACCTGCCATATTTGATGAGCCTGTGGACTTATCTTTGGCAATTATGGCCATACCCATAGCCCCCATAAGGCCTGCAATTTCTGGTCTTGTAACATCTCTTCCAGAAATTTTCTCAAAGGCCCTTAGGATGGCATCCCCATAAAAGGTTCCCCCTTGGACTACTATATTTTTGCCAAGAGATTTTGGGTCCCTAATCTTAATTACCTTTTGGATGGCATTTTTTATTACCGAATAGCAAAGGCCAGCTGCTATGTCTTCGACCTCAGAGCCTTCCTTTTGGGCCTGTTTGACCTTGGAATTCATGAAGACCGTACACCTAGAACCAAGGTCTGCCGGTTCCTTGCTCCTAATTGCCCTTTGCTGAAATTCTTTAACATCCATGGATACAGATGCTGCAAAGGTTGATAAAAATGATCCACAACCTGAAGAGCAGGCCTCATTTAGCTGGATAGAGTCTATTATCCCATCCCTTATGTGCATGGCCTTCATATCTTGGCCGCCAATATCAAGGATAAAATCTACATCAGGATCAAAAAACTTAGCCGCCCTGTAGTGGGCAATGGTTTCTACCTCGCCATTGTCAATATGTAGGGCATTTTTGATGAAATCTTCCCCATAACCACAGATACCGGATGAGGCTATATAGGCCTTTGGATTTTTCTTGGTAAGGCCTTCTTTAAGCATTGAAATGACAACCTCTAGGGGCCTTCCCAAATTCATCCTATAATCATCTAATAAAATTTCATTATCTTCTGATAGCCAGACCATCTTACTGGTAGTAGAGCCTGCATCTAGGCCTACATAGATTGGGCCCTGGTAAGTAGCAAGGTCCCTATATTTGACCTTATCAGTCTTATGCCTAATCTTAAAATCTTCATAGTCATCAAGAGACTCAAAAAGAGGGTCAAGCCTTTTGGTCATCTCTAGATTTACTTCCTTGGCATTTTCAAGCCTTGTAATGAGGTCCTTAAGGTCTACTGGCTTTGAATTTTCGCTAGATAAAATCGCAGCCCCCTTGGCTACGTAAACTTCTGCATCATCTGGTATATAAAAATTATTCTCATCCTCTCCCAGGGTCTCTACAAATCTGTCCCTAAGAGAAGATAAAAAGTGAAGGGGACCACCCAAAAAGGTGACATTACCCTTAATCGGCCTACCGCAGGCCAGGTTTGAAATTGTCTGGTTGACTACAGATTGGAAGACTGAAATTGCTATATCTTCCCTGCTTGCTCCTTGGTTCATCAAGGCTTGGATATCAGTCTTGGCAAAGACCCCACACCTAGATGCTATAGGATAAATCTTCTTGTAGGATTTGGAAAGCTCGTTAAGTCCTGCAGCATCTGTATCAAGGAGGGCTGCCATCTGGTCTATAAAGGCTCCAGTACCTCCTGCACAAATCGAATTCATCCTCTGCTCAACAGAACCTGAAAGGTAGGTAATCTTTGAATCTTCCCCACCCAGCTCTATCAAAACGTCAGTCTGAGGGATAAATTTCCTGATAGCACGGGTTTCTGCTATAACCTCCTGGACAAAGTCTACACCCAAAATATCTTCTAAAAACATGCCGCCAGATCCTGTCACATTCATAGTTAGACTTAGATTGCCAAACTTATGGTATAAATCTGTAAGGACCTTCTTAACAGTCGCCCTCACATCTGACTTGTGGCGGATATAAATAGAATAAATTGTATTAAATAGCTCATCAGTGACCACCACCTTGACAGTAGTAGAGCCAACATCAAGCCCCATATGTAAATTCATATTATTCCTTTCTAAATGAATAAAATACCTTCATACTTAATAAATTTTTATCATTATTAAATATCTAACAAAAATTTAAGAAAATACATAAAAATTTTAATATTATTATACCCCTTATTTCTAAAATAAAAGCCTATTATATATTTATAAATGGCTATTTCAAGCTTATTATAAAATAGTGACAAACTTTGGCTAAATTATAAGCTTATAAGCCCTATAAAATTTATGGGAAATTGTAAAATTTTCTTTACATTTTTATTCAAGTAGAAAGACCAAGCAAAAGCTTGGTCTAAATTATATTTATTTTATCTAAAAAGATAATTCTAAAATTTTTATAAATTTGCCATAAAGTAACTAAGCCTATCGACTAATTTTATTATGTCCTTTTCATTTGTTGCACAAATTGCAACCCTAATTCCCTTAGCTTGAGGAATGGTGAATATGTTTTCTTTTTCGAGATTTTCTGCTATCTCAAAGGCCTTATCTGTTGGAATAAAGGTGAAAAATCCACCAAAATACGGAATCATTGCTAATTTTTTCGCCTTAGCTTCTCTTACAAATATCTCAGCTCTTTTTTCTAGCATGAGCCTTAAATTTTCTAATTCCTTTTTGTAGCCATCCTTGTCATTTTCCAAATCTTTTAGGATAAGCTGTGGTGCGTGGACCCCGTTAGACCAATTGCACCTAGCTGAGTGGGCAAGGCTATTTTCAAATTCATCGATGATTTCTTTTTTAGAAGAGATACCGATTGCTGCCCCACTTCTTAGGCCGTAGGCTGTGTGGGACTTACTCATGGAATAAGCCACTATCACAAAGAAATTTTGGTCAAGGCCTGTAAATTTCTCAAAAAATTCCTTTTGCTTGCCGCTTCCTGCATATTCTATATAGGCCACATCAACAATTAATGTGATTTTCTTGCCAGCTTTGGCAAGATCTTGGCAAGCCTTAATCACCTCATCCCATTCATCATCGCTTAGAGAATAGCCAGTTGGGTTATTGCCTGGAGAATTTATTATTGAAACGAGCCTATCCTTATTTTCTAAAGCTTTTGCCATAGCAACTTTGTAAGCTTCTATATCAAATTTGTAGTCATCTGTAAAGAAATTATAAGTGATGAAATCTCTGCCAAATTCATCGCAAATTTTCTTATATGGGCCCCAATAATAGTCATGACTAAGAACAGGATCTCCCTCATCTGCATAGGTAAAAACCCCTGACCTGATAGCCCCTGTTCCGCCTGGGGTTGAAATGGCGGTCATGAAAGCCTTTGGTCTGTGATTTTCAAAAAGGCTATCTAAAACAGCCTCCCTAAAACCATCTTCCCCCTCAATTGGGGCATAAGATGCTATAATAGACCTATCCATCTGACTTAGCCTGTCATAAACACTATCAAGGGCTATAATCTTTCCAGAATCATCTGCCAAGGTCCCAAGGGCCGCATTGATTACATTTTCCCTGCCATATTTTTCTATGGCTGCATTTGCTTTATTATTTATATCAAAGGCCAAATCCTTGGCAATAGGCCAAGTAGCCTTCTTGATTGTCATTGACATTTTTTGCTCCTTAATAAAATCTTTTTATTATTATACCTAAAAGTGAATTTTTTAATAGTTTATTTAACTTGACATTTTATCGAAATAAAGTAAATTTAAGATAAATTAGGATGTTTTTATCCTAATTTATAAAATAGCGAGGTGATTTTATGAGAATTCATACAGATAATTTAGTTTCAATGACAGAAGCAAACCAAAATTTTTCAAAGGTTGCAAAAATGGTTGATAATTCTGGATCAGCTATAATTTTAAAAAATAATAAACCAAAATATTTATTGATCCAATATGAAGATATAAAGCAAAATGAATATTATAAAAATGAAGATATTGAGGATATTTCTAAAGATATTCTCAATGAATTTAGTCATGTTTTTGAAGAACTTGCAAAATGAAAAAATTTACTAAAGAGCAAGTGATCCAGCTTCATAAATCCCTGATTGAAAACTTCGGAGGTATTGAAGGAGTACGTGATGATGATTTGTTAGACCTATCAATCAACTCTGCATTTCAAACAATGTTTGGAAATAATATTTATGACACCCCTGTAGAAAGAGCTTGTCAACTTGCTTACTCATTTATAATGAACCATCCTTTTATCGATGGAAATAAAAGAATAGGTACATATTTGATGCTTATATATCTAAAATTAAATGGCTATAAGATAATAGCTAATGATGATGAAATTATAAATATTATTATGGAAGTTGCCAGTTCTAATTGTAATAAGAATGTTTTTAAAGATTGGATTTGCAAAAATACAGAAAGGATAAGTTATGACTAAATATAAAAAGGAAGATTTAAAGAAAATTTTAAGCGAAGAAGCCTATCATGTGACCCAGGAAAATGGGACTGAGATGCCTTTTTCTTCTGAATATGACAATTTTTATGAGGATGGGATTTATGTAGATATTGTCTCTGGTGAGCCACTTTTCTCATCTCTTGATAAGTATGATGCAGGCTGTGGTTGGCCTTCTTTTACTAAGCCAATTGAGGACACTGAGCTTACAGAAAAGGATGATTTCACCCTTATGAGAAAAAGAATTGAGGTAAGAAGCAAGGAAGCTGATAGCCACCTGGGCCATGTTTTCCCAGATGGACCAAGAGAGGCTACTGGTCTTAGGTATTGCATAAATGGAGCTAGCCTTCGCTTTATCCCAAAAGATAAGCTTGAAGAGGAAGGCTATGGCAAGTTTTTGAAGCTTTTTGATTAAATTTAAAAAACTGGAAGGATTTTCCAGTTTTTTTATGCCTTTACAGGGCTTCCATTTAGGTATAGGTCAATCATTTTTCCTATCTCTTCTCCTAAATTTTCATCACCAAGGTCAAAATCGCCCTTTAGGCTTAGATCCATAGTCATGGCCCTTAGCATATTTACTTGGCTTATGCCGTGTTCTAGATTTTTTCTTTCTGTAATTTTTTGATCTTCCTCATAGGCTTCTAAGAGGTCGTCAAAAGTTCTTGAAACCAAGCTTTTGCCGTCAGTCTTTTTCATTATTTCAAGGATTTTCTCATAAAGAGCCTTATAGGAAATATTTCCTGTAGCTAGGGCGTAGGTTTTTTTGTGATTTTCTAACTCTAGGGCAAAGATTGCTCCTTGAGCTAGGGCTTTTGCTGAAATTATTGGAATCACACCCTCTGTGACAGGTATTGTTGCATTTGCCCTTACTAGGTCTATGTGGGCTGCTAGGGAATTTTTGTTAGACTTTCCTAGTATTAGGCCCGGCCTTAGGATTGAGACATTCATAAGGCCATCGCCTTCAAAGATTGCTATCGATTCTTGCATGAGCCTTGTTTCAATGTATGGCTCGTGGTGGTAATTATATTTCCTTAAGATTTGGTTTTTTTCTGCTATTTCTGACCTATAATCTCCCAAAAGAAGGAAATTTCTGATGCCAGCTTTTTTGGCAAGCCTTGCTATCCTACCTGTTGGAAGGACGTTTCTCTCATAAAAGAATTTGCCAGCAGGCTTTCTAGGCACAACTAGATCATCTATGCCGCCGGCATAGACAAAGCTATCGCAATCACCAATCATCTCCATAGCTTGCTTATCTCCTAGGGCAAAAAAATCTGCTAGGACATATTCTAAATTTTCATTTTCTTCTATATCGCTAGATTTAATCAAATCTACCGCTTTTATCTTATAACCCTGGTCAAGACCGTATTTTATAAGCTCTCTGGCAAATAAATTGGCCCCTCCTAGGATAAATATTTTCCTAATATTTTTCATCTTTTACCTAAAATTTAATTCCAAAATAATTTTCTACTGCTATGTGTTGGGTGCCGTATTTTAGATCTTCCTTGGCATCCTCACCCTTGATGATTTCAACAAGTCTTAGGGCTAGATAATTTGTAACAGCAGCACCTCTTCCTGTTGTGATGTTGCCATCTGTGACTACTATTTGATCATCTATATATTCCCCAACATTTTTAAGTTCTTCCTTAATAGTTGGGAAGGATGTGGCCTTTTTATCAGCAAGGACTCCTGCCCTATCAAGCACTATTGGACCAGCGCAGATTGCAGCAATTAGTTTGTTTTCATTGTTAAACTCACGAACTAAATCTATTACCTCGTCATTATCCCTAAGAGTCTCTGCTCCCTTGGTTCCTCCTGGTATATAGACACCATCGTAGGATTTTCTATCTATATCAGCCATAAGCTTATCTGCCTTATATTCTATGCCGTGGGAGGTCTTTAAATTTATAGCTCCTGTTGTAGATACCATATCTACTTCGATGTTAGCTCTTCTTAGATAATCAACGACTGTAAGTATTTCTATAGTTTCATTGCCATTTGCTAAAAGTACACATATTTTCATAACAATTCTCCTTTGTCTTCTCCTATTATTATATGCATTATCTAAGAAAAAAGCTATGGAAAATCCATAGCCTTGATTCTAATAATATTTTTTGTTTATCTTTTCAATTATTGCATCCGGGTCAAAGCCTAGAATTTTTGCAACTTCTTCGCCTGGACCAGATATACCGAACCTGTCAATGGCAATATTTAGACCATCTAAGCCTGTCCATTCGGACCAGCCAAAGGATGTTCCCATTTCAATTGATACTCTCTTTGTAAGCTCTTTTGGTAGTATTTCTTCCTTGTAAGCTGCGCTTTGTTCTCTAAATAATTCCATAGATGGCATAGATACTACTCTAACAGCCTTGCCAGATTTCTCTAATCTTTCTGCTGTTTCAAGGGCAAGAGCCACTTCTGAACCTGTTGCTATTAGTATAAGTTCTGGATTTTCAGCATCTTTTATGATGTAGGCACCCTTATCGATATTTTCTAAATTTTCAGTTTCCTTTAAGGTTGGGATATTTTGACGAGTAAGGGCAATAACTACTGGCCTATCCTTACTTTCTAGAGCCACCTTCCAAGCAAGCCTTGTCTCATTGGCATCTGCTGGCCTTATAACTAGGGTGTTTGGAATTGCCCTTAGCATAGCAAGTTGTTCGATTGGTTGGTGGGTAGGGCCATCTTCCCCAACAGCTACTGAATCGTGGGTCATGGCGTAGGTTAGTGGTAGGTGTGATAGGGCTGAAAGCCTTACAGCTGGCTTTAGGTAGTCAGAAAATACAAAGAAAGTTGACACATGGTGGAAGCTTCCTCCGTGGGCCATGATACCATTGCCTATAGCTGCCATGGCAAATTCTCTTACACCATACCAAATATTTCTACCACATGGGCTATCATCTCTAAAGGCCTTTGAATCCTTGATATTAGTTTTGTTTGATGAGAAGAGGTCAGCTGATCCACCCCAGAAGTTTCTGGTAATCTTTGCCAAGTCTTGGATGATTTCTCCTCCTGATGCACGGCTAGCAAGGGCCTTATCTTCATGAGAATATTTTCTAACTTGGTCCATGAAATTTGCTGGTAGCTCTCTATTGATTCCTGCCATTAATTCCTTGTAATCTTCTGGATATTTTTCTGAGTAAGCCTTTAAAAGCTCATCCCAAGCCTTATTTGCAGATTCTCCTCGTGCTTTAATTCCATCTTCAAATATTTTATAGATATCATCAGAAATTTCAAAATCTGCTGCGCTCCATTCATAGGCTTTCTTTACATATTCAAAGTCTTCTTCTCCGATTGGTGCCCCGTGAACCTTGTTTGTGCCTTGGTTTTTGGAACCAAAACCAATTATAGTCTTAACTTCAATTAGGGTTGGCTTGTCATTTTCCTTAGCCTTTGTTATTGCTTCATAGATTGCATCTAGGTTATTGCCATCGGCAACTTTATCATAGGCCCAATTTTGTGCAAGGACCCTGTCTTTTACAGATTCTGAAAAAGATGTGGATAGGTCCCCATCTAGGCAGATATCATTTGAATCATAAAGGATGATTAGCTTATCTAATTTAAGATGACCTGCAAGTGACATTGCTTCATAAGAAATCCCCTCCATTAGGTCACCATCACCACATAGGGCGTAGGTGTAGTGGTCAATTACCTTCATGTCATCCTTATTATAAAGGGCTGCCATGTGCTTTTCAGCAGCTGCCATACCGACAGCTTGGGCTATACCTTGACCAAGAGGTCCTGTTGTAACCTCTACTCCTTCGGTCATGCCTAGTTCTGGATGGCCTGGAGCCTTTGAGCCGGCTTGTCTAAAGTTTTTAAGCTCATCCATGGATAAATCATAGCCTGATAGGTGAAGTAAGGAATAAAGCATGGCTGATCCGTGGCCTGCTGATAGGATAAACCTGTCCCTGTCAAAAAACTTTGGATTTTTAGGATTTGCCTTCAAAATCTTGTTAAATAAAACATAGGCCATAGGGCTTGCACCCATTGGTAGGCCTGGGTGGCCAGAATTTGCCTTCTCTATCTGGGCAATGGATAGGGTTCTAATGGCATTAATTGCCTTTAAATCATCACTTGTAAACATTAAGTCTCCTTTGCAAAAAATTAGTAGATTTACATATTTATTTCAAGCCTATTATACTTCACTTATCCCCATCATCATAAGAATGTTATTTAATAAACTAGCTTTGCTAGTAGACACAAGCTTAGGCTGAATATTTAAATAAGGCTACAAGGCTTGCGATTAAAATTATAACTGAAAGGATTAAAATGACCTTGCCCATTGGTCTTCCTATATTTACAGTCATCCCCACACCAATTCTCTTATTTACAAAGAGGGCTGGGTCGTCAGGATTATTATAGATTGTAGAGCCAAGCACCCAATTATCATCATCTTCTTCAAAGCTTGTATAGGATAAATTATTAAGTCTTGATCCGTCAGTTCCCACCTTAAAACCTAAATAGATTACTCCTCCAATTGCAGTTATGAGGGTAAGACCTGTTAGAATATTTACAAGACCATCTCCTCCTCCGAAGCTAAAGCTTGTTATACCAATTTCAAAAAGAATGGTCATGAGAAGGGCATTTATCCCTAGATAATAGGACCAAAGATTTTTAGCCTTTGTATTATCAGCTAGAGACCTTTCCGGGTCTTCCTGGCTAAGCCTTGGCCTTGCCTTGATCAAAAAATAATTTACCATGGCAAAAAGTGCCAAATTTGCTAGGCTTATAAGGCTTGGCATAAAGACATTTGCCAAAGTCTTATCTTGGATATCTGTGATATTTCCATTAAAATCTGTATGCATAATAAGCTTATCAGGGAGCTTGTCATAATTTAGGTATAAATATAGGCTGCCACCTATGATTAGGGCAAGACTTAGGCCGTAAATAAGGAAGATTGGCTTGTAAGAAATTTTCCTTACTCCTCCGATGCTTACAAGTTTTTTCCTTTCTTGCTTACTAGACTTACTAATTTTTTTTATTTCCTTGTTGGCCCAAATTAGAGGTATCATGATAAGTCCCAAACTTAGGAAAAAATATAGGCTTATCCAACCGACATTATTTGTCACAAGTGATATTAAATATTGAATAGCTCCTAAGGCTAGAGTTAAAATCAAAGTCATTAGTTTATATTTTTTATTTATTTGTCTCAAACCATCGCTATTTTCATCAAGCCTAATCCCAAAGACGTAGCCTTTTTTGGAAAAAGAATTGACAAAGACTTGCAAGATTCCTACAAGCAAGATGGATGAAGCGTAAAGTATAGAGATGAAATTTCCTTCAGTCATTTTTATCCTCCCAAATATTTTCTATACATGCAATAAAATCTTCCTTGCTAAGGCCCTTAAGCTTGGCAAAAGATGCAAGATAGGCTAATTCATCTTTTATGAGATTGACTTCCTTATCATCTACCGGTTCAAAATCCTTGCCAACCATAGACCCAAACCTCCTGTCCATGACTATGAAACCATCGATTGCAAGGAGCTTGTAGGCCTTATTTACGGTGTGTAGGTTTATACCAATTTCCTCGGCCAAGTCCCTTACAGAAGGCAGCTTGTCTCCCTTCTTTAGGTCTCCACGAGCAAGACCCACAATAAAGGCCCTTCTGATTTGTTCATAAATCGCTATATCCGATTCAAAATCAATTTCTAAAAACATCTTTCCTCCTCCCTATCTGTTATAGATATAATATAACATGTATGTATGATGTGCAAGTCAAAATTACAAAAAAATTTCGCCTTTTAATTTAGGCAAAAAAAGACCACCAGTTACCCGGTGGTCTTTGTATTTTATAGGCTTTGTAGGAATTTTCTTACTGCGCCTTCTTCTTTATTCATTTCTTTAAAGTCTGCTATTATCTTATCAGCAAGGCCTATTTCTACTAGGTTTATGCCAAAGATTTCTTCATTGCCTATAATCTTTAGTAGGCTATCATCGATTCCTTCGTTGTCCTTAAATTTCACATCTTTAAGGTCTTCTTGTAGGCTTGCTAGCATTGGATCTGGTGATGGTTCAAAGGCTTTGCCTTCATCATCTATAGCTAGTAGATATCTTAACCAACCTGCTATAACAGCTGGGATGAATTTTAGGTCTTTGATTGCTTTAGGGTTTTGAGCCTTATAAGCATTTAGGGTCTTACCATATCTTACAGCTACCTTTTGAGATGTGTCTGTTGCTATTCTTTGTGGAGCATCTGGTAGGAATGGGTTAGGGAATCTAACATTTAGTACAGTATCGATAAATTCTTTTGGATTGATGATACCTGGGTCTACTACTACCGGCATGCCTTCTGTATAGCCTACTCCCTTGATGAGTTTAACTAGGTCTTCATCTTTCATCTCTGCACTGATTAGGTCATAGCCAAGTAGGCAACCGTAGACTGCAAGGGCAGTATGAAGTGGGTTTAGGCAGGTTGTTACCTTCATTGTTTCTACTTCATCTACTGTCTTTCTGTCTGTAAAGATGATGCCCTTCTTATCCCATGCTGGATAGGATGTAGCCTTTGATTCTTCTATTACTAAGTATTCTGTTTCTTCTGCATTTACATATGAAGGTGGTTGTGGTCTGCCATCCATAATTGGACTTTCTACTGGGCTGTAGCCTTTTTCCTTTAAGATTTTACCGATTGATTCATCTGCAACTGGTGTAATCTTATCTATCATTGATAATGGGAAAAATACCTTGGTCTCATCTTCTAAATATTCAACGAATTCTTTTTCAACTATGCCATTTTCTACCCAAGCATTGGCAAAATCTAATACTGATGCCTTTAGCTTATCACCATTGTGGCTGCAGTTATCCATTGATGTCATGGTTATTGGATAAGCTCCATTTTTAAATCTGTGGTATAAAAGAGCTGCAACTATGGCCATGGAGTTAGAAACATTAAGGTCCTTATCTTTCATTTCAGCCTTAACTTGATCTGTGAAATCACCATCTAGACCCTTGATATTGTAGCCTTTTTCTGTGATAGTAAAAGATACTACTTTTAGGCTTTCTTTGGCAAAGATTTCTTCAGCCCTTGCCCAATCTTGGCTCTTAGTTGCCTTTACTGTTTCTGCAATTGCTCCTACTACTCTTAGGTCAACAGTACCATCAGATTTGAGTGTTACAGCTGTAGATAGGTTATCATTTGCACCAAATATATAGTCAAGCTTTTCTGCACCAAAGGTTTCAAAAATAATAACTCCTGTATCAGCAAGACCTTCATCTAAGATTTCATCTTGAACTCTTGCTGGGAATGCTCTGAATATGTTTCCACCACCAAAGTGCACCCATTCAGGATTTTCTTTAGTATTTGCTCTAACTTTTTCAATGTCATAGCTTGGCAAGACAAAGCCTTTTTCTTCCCATAGGGCCTTGTCATTTTGAATTGATTGTAGGGATAATTTAACTTCTGTCATATAATTTCCTTTCTTTGCCTAAAAATAGATAACTTAAGCGCTTACATTCTACCTATAAAATTTTTCCTGAATTTATCAGGAAAAAGATTTCTCTCTACTTATATTATATGATAAGAATCGGTTTTTAGCAATTATTTTTATTCTTATTTACAAATAATTTTTCTACAGGCTAATACTTTGATAAAAATCACTTAGGTATGAAACTGTGCTTGCTATATTATAACCAGCGTCACTAATTTCTTTAGAAAAATCTAGCCTGTCATATGGCATAGTATCAAGGATTTCCCTAATCCACTTAGCCTTTTCTAAAGGAAGAAACTTTAAGTAAGGACTTATGCCCACTTCTTTTGGTATCCTGTCTGATGCTAAGACCTTAAGGCCTGATGCCTGGGCTTCTATAGCCGCTATGCCAAGCCCTTCCCTGAGAGATGGAAATAAGAAAAGGTCCGCTGCTGAAAGGTAGGCCCCTACCCTATTACTAGATGGCAAAAACAAGATAAAGTCAGAGACTCCAAGCTCCCTTGCCTTATCTTTAAGCATATTTTCATCTGGCCCATCGCCTAAAAATATTAAGCGAATTCCGGGATTTTTTTCTACAAGTTCTGGCATGATTTCTATTAAAAAGCTTTGATTTTTAACACTCATAAGGCTTGCCACATTTAAAAGCACAAACTTATCGCAAAGGTCAAATTCCTTTCTTATCTTATCTCTTAACTTGTCAGAAAATCTAAATTTATCCAGATCAATCCCATTATTTATCTTTACATAAGAAGCCCCATAGAGGTCTCTACCTGCCTCATCAGAGCAAGCAAACCTATAATCAGAATATTTTATTACCTGACCCTTAAAAAGATTTCTTATAAAGTTTTTAAGCTTTGAGGAATTTTGGATGCCATGGTTATGTGATATAGTCACAAGGCCATGGGCCTTGGCCTTTCTTAGGATAAGGGCCTCTGTTCCCCTAAAGTTGTTGTGAAGAATTTTTATTTCTTTGTGTTTGTCAAAAAATTTATCCAAGTCATTTAAGTAGACCCAAGGTTTAAGTGGATTTAGCTTATCTATTGTAAATACCCTTCCACCAAGACTTTCTATTTGTTCTTTCATCAGTGGATTATCAATCCTGTGGACCAAAAAATCAAAGGCAAACTTATCAGGATCTAGCTTTTTCATTATAGTCATAAGAAGACTTTCGATTCCACCGACTCCCATTGACCCCATGACATGGACAATTCTAATTTTATTTTTCAAGGATTACTCCCTTCTATTACAATATATGATTTCTGTCCTATTATATCATTTTTCATCCTAAACTCATAAAAATTTTAAAAAAATCATCTTTGGTAACTAATGTTACAGATATTTAGTGAAATTTCTTCTATAATTGAAATATAAGAATTGAAGAAGAAAAATCAGGAGGAAAATATATGTTTTGTTATCAATGTCAAGAAACAGCAGGAAATAAAGGATGCACCAAAGTCGGCGTATGCGGCAAGAGTGAAGATGTTGCAAATCTCCAAGATCTTTTAATATATACAACCAAGGGCCTAGCATCTATAGTAATGAAGGCAGGAAAGGTATGTGATAAGGTCTATGACAGGATTTCTAACAATCTTTTCATAACCATAACCAATGCCAATTTTGATGAAGATTTTATCCTAGATGCGGTTAAAAAAACCATGGCCATGAAGGAAAAAATCACAAATAAACACCAAATCACAGACCTAAACGAAGTTGAAGCCTACATATCATTTGATGATGAAGAATTAAAAAGAAAGGCCATCGAAGTAGGTGTTTTAAATATCATAAATGAAGATGAAAGATCTCTCGTAGAGCTTGTGACCTACGGTCTTAAGGGAATGGCCGCCTACAACCACCACGCCAATGTCCTAGGCTACAGAGATGAAAATGTCGATAAATTTATATCTTTCGCCCTAACAGAAACAATCAAAAAGGATAAGGAAATCAACAACCTAATTGACCTAGTAATAAAAACAGGAGAACACGGGGTGGCTGCCATGGCCCTACTAGATAAGGCCAATACCGAAAGATTTGGAAATCCAGAAATGACTGAAGTAGATTTTTCAGCAGGATCAAAGCCAGGCATCCTAATTTCAGGCCATGACCTAAATGATATGGAAATGCTCCTTGAACAAAGCAAGGATGCTGGAGTAGAAATCTACACCCACTCAGAGATGCTTCCTGCCAATTATTACCCAGCCTTTAAGAAATACGACCACTTCCACGGCAACTACGGAAATTCTTGGTGGAGCCAAAATGAAGAATTTGAGAAATTTAACGGCCCAATCCTTATGACAACCAACTGCATTGTCCCACCAAAGAAAAACAACACCTACCTTGATAGGTTCTATACAACATCAAATGCAGCATATCCAGGAGCAATCCACATCGAAGCTGATGAAAATGGCTACAAGGACTTTTCTCCTATAATCGAGAAAGCTAAGAAATGCCAAGCCCCAACAAATCTTGAAGATACAAAGATTGTCGGTGGTTTTGCCCACAATCAAGTCCTAGCCCTAGCTGATAAGGTTATAAATGAAATAAATGAAGGAAATATCAGAAAATTTGTCGTAATGGCAGGCTGCGATGGTAGAAGCTCTAAGAGATCTTATTACACAGACTTTGCCAAAAGCCTACCACAAGACACAATAATCCTTACAGCAGGATGTGCAAAATACCGCTACAACAAGCTAGGCCTAGGAGATATCAACGGCATACCAAGAGTCCTAGATGCTGGTCAATGCAACGATTCATTCTCCCTTGTACAAATTGCCCTAGCCCTAAAGGATGCCTTTGGCCTAGAAAGTGTAAATGATTTACCAATCGAATACAACATAGCTTGGTATGAACAAAAGGCTGTAATAGTTCTCCTTGCCCTTCTAAGCTTGGGAGTTAAAAATATCCACCTAGGACCAACACTTCCTGCCTTCTTATCAGAGACAGTAGTCAACTTCCTAGTAGAAAACTTCAACATAGCTCCAAATACCACAGTAGAAGAAGATTTAGAAAAAATGATTGGCTAAAAAATTTAAGCAAAGTCTCATGGCTTTGCTTATTTTTTATACAGTGGGGTATCTTTTAAAAAGAGGTAAGTATGAATTTAAAAGAAATATCTATATTTAAAAATTTAAGTGATGAAGAAATAAAAGACATGACAGCAAATACTCAAATAATCGAAAAAACCTATGCCAAAGATGCCTATGTCTTTAGGATCGGTGATAGGTCAGGCGACTTGTTTTTTCTAAAGGAAGGAGCCCTTAGCGTTTATCAAATAGATTCAAATGGCAAGAGGTATATCTTCCAAAAATTTGATAAGCAAGTATTATTTGGAGAAGTCTATGCCTACCTAAATGAGCCCTTTGATTTTGATGCAGTCTGCGATAAGGATTCTAAAATCCTTATCATCAAGGACTTTAAGGGCCTATTTGAAAGGTCAAACAATCAAAAATTCCTAAAATCCTATATCACCTTCCTATCCAAGAAATGCCTGGCCCTTTCTAAGAAAAACCAAATCACTTCCCAAATGAGCCTTCGCCAAAAGATTGCCAAATATTTTCTAGAAATAGAAGAAGATGGCAAGATAAATCTAAATATGAATAGGGAGGCCCTAGCAGATTTCCTAACCACAACCAGGCCATCTCTTTCTAGAGAACTGTCAAAGATGGCCGATGATGATCTACTATCTATAAATGGATCAAAAATTGCCGTAAACAAGGAAAAATTAACGGAAATTTTATAAAAGACCTAGGCAAGGGCCCGAAAATATTATATAATAATCCTATATTATTTTATAAAGGATAACTATGCAATATTTTTTCAGACACACAACAGATGGGACTTTTGCCTTCAACATGACCTATGTTAGGCTTGGTCTAATTCTATTTTTACTAATAGTTTACAAACTCAAAGACAAAAAAAAGCTTTTAGAAAGTTTACTTGTTACTTCCCTTATCCTTCAGGGAGTCTTATTTGCCTGGTATGCCATGGATTTTGACCTTTTAATTAAGGAAGGCCTTCCTCTTTACCACTGCAGGCTTGCAGGGATAATGGTTGCGATTTCTTACTTTTTAAGAAAAGAAAAAATCCAAAGCTATTTTGCAGACCTGGCTCTAATTGGGACAAGTATCGCCTTTTCTATACCAGATCCATCCAAATTTGCCTGGCCCCATGTCACAAATCTAACCTATGTGGCCAACCACTACGTCCTAATGGCTTGTGGAATGCTAATTTGCCTAAAAAATAAGCAAAAATTAGGATTTAAAGAGATTTTTCTAACGACAGCTGTTATAAATTCTATAATTTTAATCCTAGACCTAAGCCTAAATGCCAATTACGGCTACCTAGTCAAGGTCCCTATAGAATATTTCAACGGCCTTAGCCCAATAATAATCTCCCTAGCCATGACAGGCCTAATGAGCGGGGCGATTTATCTAGTAGAAATTATTAAAGAGAAAATCAGAAATAAAAAAGGAAGAAAAAATTAAAACCGACGCAAAACCGACGCAAATTTTTGCGTCGGTTTTTGTTTTTCTAATATGTCATTTTTAATAAAATATCATTCTCTTATTGCCTGAAATTAGGGTTCTTACTTGTCTTTCTGTAAAGATTGCGTAGTCGCCTTCCATGGTGTGTTTTAGGGTTGATAGGCCTACCCCAAATTCTAGGGCATCGTACATATCATTGCCCTTTGAGTAGGAATTGATAAGTCCTGCTGCAAAGGCATCTCCTCCTCCTATCCTATCTACTATATCAAAGGTGTAAGCCCTGGTTTTGATGTATTCGTCCCCACAATAGGCACCTGCTGATAGGGCGTTTTTGGAGGCTGAAAATGAGGTCCTGATTGTGGATATAGCATATTTCAGATCATATTTCCTGTATAGATCTATGAGCATGTTTGATACACTTACATGGTCAAATACTCCCTTAAAGGATGAGTGAAGGGTAGGAAGTACTCCTATTAGGATATCGACATCATCTAGGATTGACCTATAAAATTCTGCCGCCTGATCTAAAGGCCAAAGGTTTGACCTGTAGTTTAGGTCAAAGATTACTTCTACATCGTATTCTTTGGCTCTTTTTATAGCATATCTGGTAAGTTCTCTACCTTCTTCTGATAGGGCTGCTGTTATGCCTGATAGGAAGAAAATCTTAGCATCTTCGAATATGTCTTTCCAATCAAATTCAAAGTATTTGGCCTGACTCATGGAGGAATTTTTCCTGTCGTAGATTACCTTGGATGGCCTTAGGCCTATGCCATTTTCTGCATAGTAGATTCCTATTCTTTCTCCACCCCTGGCTATATGGCTCATATCTATGCCAAAGTCTCTGAGGCTATCTATGGCTGCATCTCCTATGAAATTGTCTGGAAGTCTTGTGATCATTTTTACCTTTTGGCCTAGGTTGGCTAGGGCTATAGCTACATTGGCTTCACTGCCCCCGTAGGTGGTCATAAAATTTTCTGCTTGGATAAATCTTTCATGACCTGGTGGGGAGAGTCGTAGGATTAGTTCTCCCATGCAAACAATTTTATCTTTCATTTTTCCTCCTTTCGGTATCGGGAGTTAAGGGCTGGCCCTTAACTATCCCATTTTTTGTAAATTATTTACTTAATTAATAGTTATTATTTACTATTTTTCTTCGTAATTTTATCAATTAGTAAGTTATTTTTTATTTACTATTGAATCTTCGTAAATAGGGGGAACCCAAGGGGGCAGCAGAGGCCCTATGGTACCCCCAAAAAGTTGTAGCTCAATTTCTTACAATACAAATATATTATAGATTGATGGTGGCCCTTTTCTATAGAAAAGGGCGATTTATCAAGATAATATACTGATTTTTTCTTTCGA
>NZ_JAMXSL010000032.1:0-26887 GCF_026131715.1 Anaerococcus sp. NML200537
GATAAAGACGTAAAGAAGAGGCGTAACCCTAATTTAGGAAGACTAGCTTCAAGGAGGTTAACTACGACCTCTATCTATACAATTATTATCCCATAAGAAAGTGGGATTGAGAACAAAATGTAGTATTTATTACTACAACTATAATATACGAGGAGGAATAACTAAGATAGTTGGAATCTTTACAGGTACACTTATACCAGCAATCACTGCAGTTGTATCAGCTATAGGTATTGTCCCTATTGCTATTGGTGCAGTAATAGCTGGCCTTGTTCTTTTATGGAAGAAGTGCGACTGGTTTAGAGAAGGTCTTATCTCTATTTGGGAAACAATAAAAGAATCAACAGTTTCTATTTGGAATGGAATAAAAGAATTCTTCGTAAACCTATGGCAAGGGATATCAGATTCATGGACAAGCACCTGGACTGAAATCACAAGTTTTCTATCAGAATTTTGGTCTGGATTTATTGAAGGAGTTAAGAATACTTGGAAAGGCATCAAGGATTTCTTTGCCAATCTATGGAATGGAATTTCTGAAGGATGGAACAGTATCTGGACATCTATAACAACTTTTCTAACTGAATCTTGGAATACCTTTATTGAGGGAGCCAAGAGTTTATGGCAAAGTTTAGGAGAATTCTTTACAAGCCTTTGGACAGGAATTAAAACTATTTTTACCAATATATGGACAGCTATTTCAACTACAACTACAGAAGTATTTACAGCAGTTAGTGAGTTTATCAGGACTACTTGGGAAAGTATTAAGACTTTAATTTCAACAGTTCTAGATGCAATCAAAGTAAAAGTAGAGACTATTTGGAATGGACTAAAAGAGTTTTTAACAACAGTTATTACTGCTATTGGAGAATTTATTTCTACCTCCTGGACAAACATAAAAACTACAATTGAGACTATCTTGACTTCTATTAAGGCAGTTCTTGAATCAGTCTGGAACGGGATAAAGACCTTTATGTCATCAACAATGAATAACATTAAGTCCTTTGTTTCATCTGCTTGGAACTCCATAAAGTCGACTATTTCATCTGCAGTGAATACTGCAAAGTCAGCAGTATCATCTGCATTTAATTCCATGAGATCAAGTATTTCATCAACCATGTCAAATATTCAGTCCACTATTAGAAATGGATTTAATAATGCAGTTAATCATATTAAGAATTTGGCATCTCAAGCTTATACATGGGGAGCCGATATGATTAACGGAATTGCAAGAGGGATTAGAAGTGCGATTAGCAATGTGACATCTGCTGTATCGAATGTAGCATCAACTATTAGGTCTTACTTGCACTTCTCTGTACCAGATGTTGGGCCACTTACCGACTATGAATCTTGGATGCCTGATTTTATGGAAGGCTTGTCTAAGGGGATAGAAAAGAGTAGGAGATTAGTCCAATCTTCAATGAAAAATGTCGCAAGTGATATGGTTTTAAGCCCAAGCATATCAGCCGTTGGTATGGGGGGATACGATAAAGAATCAGCTATAAATGGAATTGATATAGGAAGACAAATATCCGATGCACTTGCAAATATTAATTTAAAATCGGAAAATTCTGGAGATATAGTCATACCAGTTTATCTTGGAGGAACTCTACTTGATGAAGTTATTGTTAATGCATCCATGCGTAAGAATTTAAGAAGTGGAGGAAGATAGAATTGAAATATCAATCATATTTAATTATTGAAGGAGTAGACCTACCTCTACCAAATTCTTATGATTTGGAGTTTAGAGATATAGAAGCAGATACTGGAGGAGAAACAGAGGCAGGAACTATTCAGAGAGATATTGTTAGAAACAAAGTAGCAAGTATTTCTGTAAGTTTTTCTTGCAGTCCTAAACTTGTAAAGACATTGAGTAGTTTTGCTAATAAGTCTAATCTTAAAGTTAAATACTTAGATACAGAAAGCTTGGAACTCAAAGAGACACAAATGTATATAGACAAGTTGCAGGTCAAATTAATAAAAGATACTTCTTATAAGGGATTGTGGGAAGTATCTTTTTCATTGGAGGAGTACTAATGTATCCAACAAGCAATGAATATAAAACAGTTATAAAAAAGAATTCTCGTAAATTTTACTGGACGGGAAATATCATCTTAAAAGATGAAACAATCATTCCATTTACCAATAAAGATATTCTTAAAGGGTCTGGGTACATCCATCGTTCATGCTCTGGATCTTCTGAACTTGAAATAGGGACAGTTTATGCTGGAGAGTTTGGTATTAGTCTTTTTTCAAATATAGATAGGTATTCTCTAGAAGATTCAAAACTAGAACTTTTTTACCATCAAGAATTAGAAAGCAAAAAGATAGAAACCATACCGATGGGAATCTTTGATGTCACTGAAGCAAATAGGTCTAAGAAAATTTTAGAACTAAAAGGCTATGACTATATGCTTAGGTTTGATAAGAATTTTCCAATTACAGATACCTTTGGTACAGCTTTTGAACTCCTGAGTCTTTCATGTGAGAAGTGCAAGGTGGAACTAGGTATGACAGAAGATGAGGTAAAAGCTTTTGCAAACGGAGAGAAAGTTTTGGCAATTTATCAAGACCATGATATAGAAACCTATAGAGACTTTATTCACTATATAGCATCAACCCTTGGTACTTTTGCACAGATCTCTCGTGATGGTAAATTGGTTTTAAAAAAGTATGCAGAAAGTATATCCACTGATATTAAAACGAGAGAAAGATTTTCTTCATCTGTATCAGATTTTAAAACAAGATATACGGCTATCAACTCAACAAATGCAAAGACTAAAATAGCTGAATATTACTCTTTAGAAAATGATGATGGACTAACTATGAATCTTGGAATAAATCCACTGATGCAGTTAGGACTTCCAGAAAAAAGAAAAAGAATGTGTGAGGTACTTCTTACTGAAATTTGTAAGATTCATCACACACCTTTTGATATGGTAACAATAGGAGACCCCAGCCTTGATGTAGGAGATAGAATAGCTATTTCTTACGAAGACGAAAAGATTGAAGGGCTTATTACTGACATTGAATACAAGATAAATAGCAAGCATAGAATTCTTGGTGTAGGAAAAAATCCATATTTATCTAAAGCTAAGAGTAAGAATGATAAGAATATAGTAGGACTATTAAATCAAATTGAATCTGAAAAATTAGTAGTTCATGCCTATTCAAATTATTCTGCATTTAATCTTTCCATAACGGATACACCAATAATTCGTATAGAATTTGCCTCCAATAAGGAAACGGAGGCAATTTTTAATGCATCTATCTTGTTAAATATCATCTGTGATACTGAAGAAAAAACTAGAAAGATATCAAGAAAGGTTAAGAAACAAGTAGAGGTTTTAAATAATGATGGAAAATCCTATGATCCTCCAAAGTTTGAAGAAAAAGAAGAAGTAGAGGAATTAGACTTTATTGAAAACATAGAAATACCAACAAGGATAGTTATTACTTATGTTTTCAATGATACGAAAATAGAGCACCACATTCCAAAAGAAACCTACCTAAGTGGCGACCACATTCTAAATCTTTTTTATCCGTTAACTAAACTGCAAGAGAAAACAATGAACAACTTCTCAGTGCTTATTAGGCTTGAATCAGGACAAGCAATGATAGGTAAAGACAATGCTATCGCTGCTATCTCTGGTCAATCCTTAGGTTCTACAGAAGCTTGGGATGGAAAGATTAAGATTGATGAATCCTGGAAGATAATAGAACTTAGTCATTCATTCCTGCTTAGGAAACTTAAAGCAGACTACAAAGTCGAAAGACAAGTTCCAAGACCACTAGTATTTAATGAAAAGGTAGGAAGATTCAAATATCAAGGATTAATGCTTGGAAAATATAAAGAAGAAATCATTACAGAATTTAAAGATAAGGAGGAAGGAAATGCTCAAAGGTAAATCAGTCATTGAACTAACCGATGTGAGGACGAATACGAAGGAGATATATGAAGATGAAAACTTAATAACGAATGCAGTCCCAGATTTATTAAGGCTCAATCCTATGGGGTTAATGTACCCTATGGGGGATTCGAGAATTACTCAATATGAAAAAGAAATATTTCCTATAGCAACTAAATGTTATGGTGGGATCCTTTTATTTGAGGATAAGTTAGAGGAAGATCCAAATAAAATATTTGCTCCTTCTGATAATCAAATCATAGGCTATGCATCCAATGATGTAAATTCAACGGATGCACCAAGAAGAGGTTCAGCTAATCTTAATGAATCAACCCCTCTTGAAAATGGACACAAGTTTGTCTGGGACTTTTCTACATCACAGGCAAACGGAAGAATCTCTTCATTGGCATTAACACATTATAGAGGAGGGAAACATTTTTATGGAGACACTCATGGTAAAGATCCCTTCTTATTATTAAATAAAATTAGCTTATGGAAAAACAGAGAAGTCTCGGACGCATATAACGGATGTGTTGAAATAGACGTTGAAAACAACACCTTGGTTTCAATATGGCCTTTAGACAACAAATCAATAGAATTAGTAAAACTTAAGGAACCATTTACGAGTATAGGCTTAAATGATCCAATTTACACTAAAGGATATAAAAATGAGGAAAGGATAACAATTGATGTATCAGAGTTTTTTAGTAAATTGAGTACTTGGAACGAATGTTGTTTTTATGACGGAGAAGATGGAAATTGGTATGGTTTTGGAACTTACAGAGATAATCTAATAAGAATAAAAATAAATAAAAATGATTACTCAACGAAAATAGATGAGTGGGCATTAAATGAAATAAGATTAGGTAAATTAGGAAGTTACTATGAAAAAAATAGAAGTTACTGTCATAGATATGTATATAGCTGTATTAAAGATGGCTATCTATATTCGATAAATTCATATAGTGCGGATAAAATCTATAAAATTAATATCAATAATCCTGTAGATATCTCTGTTATAGAATTAGGTAAAGAAGTTAGGACTTCGAAATATGGGGGAGAATACTGTTACCTATATAAGTGGGGAGACTATATATTAGGTTATGAATTTGCAATTGATAAAAAAGACCAAGTCATAGTAAACAGTGTTTCTGATTATAACGGTGAGGGAATACCAAACTTAATGATGGATCCAAAGACAATCGGGCCATTGGTCATTGGATTTGGAGGTTATGAGGAGAGGTTTTACAAACTTTTATTTCTTCATACCCCATACCTTGGAACAATTAATAACCTATCAAGTCCAATATTAAAAACAGCAGATAAGACAATGAAAATAACTTATACCTTAACAGAGGAGGAATAAAATGAATAAGTTTTTAGAAATTTTAAAAGTATGCTTTACAGCTATCGGAGGATGGTTGGGATTTTATCTTGGAAGTGTAGATGCTTTTATCTACACATTACTTGCTTTTGTAATAGCTGACTATCTAACAGGAGTTTTAAGAGCAGGTGTAGAAAGAAAGCTATCCTCATCCATAGGATTTAAGGGGATAGCTAAAAAGATTATGATTTTTATAGTTGTAGGTATCGCAAACCTATGTGATGTAAATTTAATTAAAGGTGATGGAACAATGATAAGAACAGCCATCATCTTTTTTTATATAGCAAATGAGGGGCTTTCTATACTTGAAAACTCTGTAGCACTAGGTTTGCCAGTACCAGAAAAATTAAAAAGAGTATTAGAACAATTTAAGGAGGAAAAATAAATGAGTAATAGTCCATTAGTACAAGCAAGAATTCTATCACCTAACCATAGTGGAAGAAGGAATCAAAAGATTACTAAAATAGCAATCCACCACGCAGCTGGAGTTATAAATGGTAGAAATCTTGCTGGAGTATTTGTGCCAAGGTCAAGACGAGCATCAGCTAACTATAACTTAGGGTCAGATGGAGTCATTGTTTTAGGAGTAGATGAATCTAACAGAGCCTGGACAACCTCATCTTCCTGGTGTGACAACCGAGCGGTAACAATTGAAGTAGGAAACTCTACGAGAGGACCCAAGTGGTTAGTTTCTGATTATGTTTTAAATAGATTAATTGATTTAGTTACAGACATCTGCAGAAGAAATGGAATCTATCCTTGCACCTACACTGGAGGTAAGGATGGTGTTCTTCAAAAACACGAGTGGTATAAAAGTACTAACTGTCCTGGTCCATATCTTGGCAGCAAGTTTCCATATATAGCAAATGAAGTAAATAAAAGACTAAGAGGCAATAATACTATTAGTAAACCGACAGGTGGACTATATAGAGTTAGAAAATCTTGGTCTGATGTAAAAAGCCAGAAAGGTGCGTTTAAGAATTTAGATAATGCTAAAAGATGTGCCGATAGATTTAGATTAAAAGTATTCGATGCTAATGGTAAGATAGTATATCCAGTTGGGAAGTCAATCGATGATTTAGCAAGAGAAGTTATAAGTGGAAAATGGGGGAATGGAGAAGAAAGAAAAAGGAGATTAACTCAAGCTGGATATGATTATTATGCTATTCAGAGAAGAGTGAATCAATTAGTTTAATAAAATGATTATGGCTTAATGGATTTTTAAATTAGAAATCCATTAAGCCTTTTTTTATTTTACCATCCTATTTCAGTATTTCTTATGGCATATATTAAGACCTTAATATTACTCAAAAACACTCTCTTTGTCCTAAGGAATATAGAGGAAAGAAAATTAGGGTTAAAAATAGACCTTATTTCTTTGCCTGTGATATAGGAGGTGGAGTATGAGAGTGGAAAAGTTTGAAGGTAGAAAAGAAATTATAAAATCAGAATACACTGAAAGGGATTTAAAGGCAGAGCTTAACTTTTATCTATCAGATAAGTTTATCCAAGACCTCTTTCTTTTAGACGAAATCAGTCTTGAAGAATATAGAAAAATTAGGAGAGAAAACATTAAAAAATTCAGACCTATTCTTTCAGAATTAATGCTATAAGACTTGATAAATACTCACTTGTACGGGAATATAGCACTAGCAGAAAGGAGGTTGAATGGATGAAAAAGATAACAAAAATAGAAGCAAATCAAAAAGAAGAATCTATATTAAGAGTCGCTGCCTATGCGAGAGTATCGACAGATGAAGATGCTCAGCTTGTGAGTCTTAAAACGCAAAAAGCACACTACGAAAAGATGATATCTGAGAATGATTCATATACTTTTGCAGGTCTATACTTTGATGAAGGCATCACTGGAACAAAGAAAGAATGTAGAGACGGTCTTCTAAAAATGATAAAAGACTGTGAAGACGGAAAAATAGATTTTATCCTAACCAAATCCATCTCAAGGCTTGCAAGAAACACGACAGATTGTTTGGAAATCGTAAGAAGACTCCTTGATTTAAACATTGGTATCTATTTTGAAAAAGAAAACATTGATACCAGGACAATGGAAAGCGAGTTGATGTTATCCATACTTTCATCCCTTGCAGAAAGTGAGTCCAGGTCTATATCAGAAAATAACAAATGGTCCATAAAGAAAAGATTTCAAAATGGAACGTTTATTATATCAAGCCCACCTTATGGCTATGAGAATATAGACGGAAAGATGGTAGTGAATGAAGAAGAAGGAAAAATAATAAAAGAAATATTTGAACAGTATCTTTCAGGTAATGGAACGCACAAAATTGCAGAAGACTTAAATAAAAGAAAGATTAAAGGACAAAAAGGAGCAAGCTGGCACGGGTCGACTATAAATGGAATCTTAAAAAATGAAAAATATATAGGCGATGTCATCTACCAAAAGACCTATACAGATGATACTTACAAGAGGCATAAAAATAATGGAGAAGAAGACCAGTATAAGATTATAGATAACCATGAAGCCATTGTAAGTAGAGAGGACTTTGAGAAAGTTCAAGACCTAATAAAGATAAGGGCTATAGCAAAAGGAAATGGAGAAGACACTAAAAGATATCAAAATAGATATAGCCTATCAGGGAAAATAAAGTGTGGCGAGTGTGGATCAACATTTAAAAGAAGACATCACTATAATGGAAAAGTTAGATATATAGCTTGGACTTGTAGTGAGCACCTAAGAGATATTAATAAGTGTTCTATGAAGTTTATTAAAGACAAGGACATAAAAGTGGCTTTTATAACTTTAGTAAACAAGCTAATCTTTGGAAAAGATAGTATCTTTACACCACTTTTGAAATCATTAAAGAGAATGGACAGCAAGGGAGAAGTTGCGAAGATAAATAAAATAGAAGAAGGTTTAGAAAAACTAAAGGAAAGAAAAGAGGTTCTAAGCAAACTAATAACTTCGGGCGTTTTAGATGCAAGTATTTACACAAAAGAAAGCAGTGAAATTTCAAGTGAAGAAAGTTTTCTACTCAGGGAAAAGGAAAGAAGTAAAAAAGCTATCCTTGGAAATGATGAAGAAATAAGAGAACTTGAAAAACTAATAGGAATCTTAGATAAAAGTAAAATGATAGATCACTTTGAAGATGACTCGTTTGAAGAAATCATTGATCACATACAGGTTGTCAATAGAGAGACTCTTGATTTTCATTTAAAGTGTGGACTTGTACTTAGGGAGGAAGTGAAAAATAATGTCTAGATTATGTTATGGCTACACCATAAGAGACGGAAGACTAGAAGTTCAAGAAAAAGAAGCCGAGAATATAAGAAAAATCTTTAAAAACTATCTTGATGGAAATGCCCTTATAAAGTCGGCAGACCTGGCAGGCTTAAAGAAAAACAGCTCCAGTGTAAAAAGAATCCTTACCAATAAAAAGTACTTAGGAAACGAAATCTATCCCAAGATAATAGATAGAGAGAGCTTTGAAAAGGCAGGTCAAATGTTAAAAGAAAGGGCAGTGGCCATGGGACGAGTTTGGAAAAAGGAAGAAGAGATTATTAAAGTTCCTTGCAAGTTTAGATATAAAGAAGAAGGAATTCTACCACTAGATCCCTTTGAACGAGCAAGCCACCAGTACAATTTAATCGAGGTGATAGATGATGAATAGCAAGGTTATAGTTATACCAGCTAAGAAGAAAAAAGGAAATTCCATCAGGGAATCAGAAAAGAAGAAACTAAGAGTAGCTGCCTATGCAAGGGTATCGACGGACAGCGATGAACAGGCAACTTCTTATGACACTCAAATAGACCATTACACAAACTATATTAAGAAAAATCCAGATTGGGAATTTGCAGGAGTTTTTTCTGATGAAGGAATCAGTGGAACATATACCAAGAAAAGAGCTGGCTTTAATAAAATGATTGAAGAAGCCATGGAAGGAAATATCGACTATATAATCACAAAGTCCATATCGAGGTTTGCTAGAAATACCCTAGACTGTTTAAAGTATATTCGTAAACTAAAAGAAAACAATATCCCAGTCTATTTTGAAAAAGAAAACATCAACACCATGGATGCCAAGGGAGAAGTTCTCCTTACCATTATGGCATCTCTTGCTCAACAGGAAAGTCAGTCTTTATCACAAAATGTGAAGTTAGGATTTCAATACAGATTTCAACAAGGACAAGTCCAAGTAAATCATAATAGGTTCTTAGGCTACACAAAAGACGAAGAGGGAAAACTTGTCATTGTTCCTGAAGAAGCAAAAATTATAAAAAGGATCTACAGAGAATACTTGGAAGGAGCAAGTCTACGAGATATAAAGGTAGGACTTGAAAAAGACAAGATAGTAAATGGGGCGGGGAATAAAAAGTGGCATGTATCAAACCTCAATCAAATTTTAACCAATGAGAAATACATGGGGGATGCCCTCTTACAAAAGACTTATACAGTGGATTTTCTAAATAAGAAAAGGGTAAAAAATGATGGAATAGCACCTCAATATTATGTAGAAAATAGCCACGAAGCCATCATACCAAAAGAAATCTTCATGCGAGTCCAAGAAGAAATGGATAGACGAGCTAATATGGTGAGCGGCAAAGGAAAGAGAAGAATTTATTCAAGCAAATATGCCCTTTCAAGTATTGTCTACTGCTCTAAATGCGGGGATATTTATAGGAGAATAGCATGGAACAACAGAGGGAAAAAATATACTGTTTGGAGATGCTGTACAAGAGTAACCCATGGACCAGACGCATGTGAAGCAAGAACCATAAGAGAAGAAGACCTACAAGAAGCAGTCGTAGAAGCCATCAATCAGCTTATATCTGAAAGCAGTGAATTAAAAGAAATAATTAAAGAAAATATAGAAAAAGCCATCACAGGTGATGGAAGTAGTCAGATAGAAGAAATAGACAAAGAAATGCTTGAGGTACAAGAAGAACTTTTAAAAGTAGCTAATGCAAAAAAAGACTACACAGACCTTGCAGATAGAGTGGAAGAGTTAAGAAATGAAAAAGAAAAGATACTTCTAAATATAGCGGAAGAGAAGAATGAACAAAACAGACTAAAGGAATTAGAAGAGTTTTTAGATAATCAGGAATTGGAAATAGAAAGCTACGATGAAGACTTGGTAAGGAAACTTGTAGATAAGGTAGTTGTATATGATGAGGAACTAAAGATAGTGCTCAAGTCAGGAGTTGAAGTCAATGTATGTGTATAAATATCTTGACTTTCAAATATAACATGTGCTACAATATAACTAAGTTATATTTGAAGAAAGGAGGGCAAATCGTGGCAAACGGAGATTATGAAGTAACTCATAATAGGATTCTTAATAGCGGTAAGAAAATTTTCAAAGAACAAGGATTTGAAAAGGCAAATTTAAGAGCTATTTGCAAAGAAGCAGGTGTTACTACTGGGGCGTTTTATGGTCATTTTGAGGATAAGGAAGCACTTTTTTCTGAGTTAGTTGAGCCGATTGTAAGCCAAATACGAAAATACTATGCTATGTATGAGGATGAGAGTTTTGAGACATATAAAAAGGAAGTTCCACTTGGGAAAGAAACCATTTATAAAATTTTAGACTCTAAAGCACATGGTGCTGTTAAGATGGTCTTGTATTTTTTTGAAAATAAAGATGCATTTGAGTTATTAGTGTTTGGTTCTTATGGAACAAAATACAGTAATTTTTTAGATGAACTCGTGGAAATAGAAGATAAAAATCACATCAAAATATTAAGCATGATTTATGGTGAAGATGGTGTCGGTAGTGTAATAACCGATATGGGAATTCACTTAATTAACCATGCATATTATTATGCTTTATCTGAAGTTGCTGTTCATTCTAAAAGCAGAGAAGAAGTAGAATTAAATGCCAAACTAATTTCAAAATTCTTTAATGAAGGATGGGGCAAAATACGAGGTTTGTAAAATGGAAAAATTTTTGCATCAAATATAACTTAGTTATATTAAAGATTTAATTTTATATAAATTGGCAACATGCTGTTTTATAAGCAGATAAAAAATATTATATGTATTCAAGGAGGAGAAAAATGAATTTAAAAAGTATTGTAAAAATAGCAGTATTTTCTGTTATTGGTTTTGTATTAACAATGGGATTGGGACTTTTGACAGGATCGTTTGGAATGATTCCGAGTTTGTATTTATCATCGGCACTTCCAACAATAATTGCCGCGCCAGTTTTTGTAATAATGTGTAAACAAGTCGCACAAAGAGGAACAGCATTCTTATATTTCTTATTACTCGGCGTGTTCTATGCTCTTATGGGAATGTGGCCTGTAATAGTAGTTTGTGCAATTGCAGGAATATTAGCAGAGCTTGTGATTGGTAAAAAGGAAAATTACTCAGACAAAACTATGAAAGTAGGTCTTGGTTTTGGTGCTGGTATGTTTATATATTCGCTTCATGCGATGTATTTCACATTCGTATTTGGTGTAGAAGGTCTTACAAAACAATTCCCTAAGATGTTTACAACAGACTATGCAACATTTCTTTATAATTTTTACACCCCTAAAAACATTGCAATTTGCGTAGTGATCGCAATCGTTGCATCAATTATTGGTGCTAATTTTGGAACATATATTTACAACAAATTCTTTAGCAACAGGAAGAAAAAAAGTGTTTTGTAAAGGTGAAAAAAATAATATAAACGAATACCAACTATCAGATAAAATCAACCCGCTTACTATAGTTGGGTTGATTTTACTATTTTCAGTTATTCTAACTGTTGGAGAGCAATCACAATATTTATTTTCCCTTATTTTTGTCTTAGGACTATTATTCTTATTTTCTATAAGAAAGGCATTTAGAACGATATGTTCATTGCTTATAGTATGGGGGCTTATTTATTTGCTGAAACCACACTTAGGAAATGTTTTGGTTGGTTCTATATATACAATGCTACTTATAGTGTTGAAATTTGCTCCACTTTTCATTTTGGGAAAAGTTCTGTCCTCATATAGTTCTTCGCATCTAATGGCTGCATTTAGAAAAAATGGAATTGATGGTGGAATAGGGATAGGAATTACAGTATTCTTTCGTTTTATTCCGGAAATCTCTATTAGGATGAAGGAAATAAACAATGGCATGAAAATTAGAGGATTTAAAGCAAGTATTTTCAAACCAATTAAAACATTTGAATTATATTTTGTTCCTCTTATGTATAAGTGCATAGATATAAGCGATACCTTAACTTGTTCAATCATATCAAAAGGTATTGAATATGATGGACAAAAAACAAGTTTTCATGAGGTGAGATTTACATTTATTGATATAGCAATGATGATCGGAGGAATGATTTTGTTGGGGGCGAGTTTATGGAAAATATTTTAGAGGCAGAAATCAAATCCTTTCATTATGGAGAAGATTTGATTTTGAAAGATTTAAAAATGTCTGTAAAGAAAGGCGAAATTATAGTCTTAACAGGTCTTTCAGGATGCGGAAAAACGACACTTTTAAGACTACTAAACGGGCTTATTCCGTCATTTTATGACGGTGATTTGGACGGCGAAATTAAGATTTTAGGGAAGGATATAACTACTTATAAAAAGGGAGAGTTAGCTAAATATATTGGCAATGTATTTCAAAATCCTAAGGATCAATTTTTTTGTGATGTAGTTGAAGATGAAATTGCTTTAGTAGGTGAAAATTTGGGATTAGACAGGGACACCCTAAAAGAAAAAGTTGAAAAAGCAATGGACTTGTTAGGAATAAATCATATTAGCAAAAAATCCATTTTTGAATTATCAGGGGGAGAAAGGCAAAAGGTGGCGATAGCAGGAACACTTATTTATGATACAGACATTATCTTTTTCGATGAACCTTCAAGTAGCCTTGATTACGATAGTATAAAACATTTCAGTGAAATACTTATCAGATTGAAGACGATGGGAAAGACAATAATTATAGCGGAACATAGGCTCTATTATTTAAAAGAGATTTTTAGCAGATTGATTTATATAAAAGACGGTACAATATGTGATGTTTTTCCGAATGGTAGTCTTAGTAATGATAAATGTAAGGAACTTGAGTTAAGGACACTTAATGAAAGAGAATTGATATCAGAAAAAGAACCTATTGTGGCTAAAAGCTGTATCAAAGTAAATAAAGCCTGCATTCATCAAGGCAAAAGAACTTTGATAGAAGAATTAACTTTTGAGCTTGGAGAAAGCGAAATAATGGGAGTGATTGGTTCTAATGGTATTGGGAAAAGTACTTTGGCAAAAGCATTATGTGGTTTATCTGAAAAATATTTGGATGTCAGCTATGGACAGAAACAAAGAGAAAGACTTAGAAATTCATATTGCGTGTTACAAGATGTAGATGCTCAGATTTTTTTAGACACAGTAGAAAATGAGTTGATATTTTGTAAAGATAAAAACTCGGAAAATGATTTAGAAAAGATACGAGAATATCTGAAAGATACAAACCTGTGGCATAAAAAAACCAATCATCCGCAGAAACTATCCGGTGGACAAAAACAACGACTGGCAATTATTACTTCATTTTTATCCGGTCGTAAGCTGATAATTTTGGATGAACCAACATCGGGACTTGATTATAAAAGTATGAAAATTATGTCCGATTTAATTACAGAAAAAGCAAAGGAGATTCCAATTATAATAATTACTCATGATTTAGAACTGTTATTTAAAACCTGTCATTCCGTCTTAATGCTCGGTGATAATGGTTATAAAAAAATATCTGTAAAGGGAAATGAAGCGTTAATCATGGATTTTATGGATAAAAAAGGAAATTTATTGAAGGAGGAGAATGATGTTAAATAAGGTTTTTGAGTATGCTGGTTCGCATAAGAAAACAATACATTTAGCGAGTTTTATTATGCTATTAAGTGTCATTATGGGAGTTGTGCCATTTCTATTTGCTTATCAGATTATAAATCCCTTGATTTTAGGACAAAATTTGGAATTCACAAGGTTAGTTATTTTGCTTGCCGGTATTTTGATATGTTTGGTTTTGCAAGCATTATTAGGTGGTTTGGGTCTTAATATGTCCCATAAGGCAGCATATAACACATTATTTGGACTTAGAACATCTCTACAAAAAAAGATGGAGAATCTTCCCTTAGGAGCTATTGAAGAAAAGGGAACAGGTGCTATTAAAAAGATGTTTGTAGATGATATTGGTAGTTTGGAAGTTCTTTTGGCACACTCATTGCCTGAAGGAATTGCCAATTTAATTGTGCCTGTAATGGTATATATTGCAATGTTTTTCGTTGATTGGAGACTGGCACTTATGTCTTTGGCATCCATTCCACTAAGCATTGTCGCTATGATGATTATGTATTCCGCAGGAATGAAAAAAATGGGACCATATTATATGGCGAGTGGAAAAATGAATAATACCATTATTGAATATGTGAATGGTATGGAAGTAGTAAAAGTGTTTAACAAGCAAACGGAATCATATAAAAGATTTTCTAAAGATGTTGGAGATTATAGAGATTATGCACTCGCTTGGTATAAGACTGCATGGCCATGGATGGCATTATACAGTGCCTTACTTCCATGCACGATTATATTAACATTGCCGCTTGGAGGTTACTTTGCTTACATGGGCTATGTTAGTCTTTCTGATTTGATATTGGTATTATGCCTATCTTTGAGTATTGGCTTACCACTCTTAAAGGCTTTGGGATTTTTACCAACGATGCCACAGCTTAATTATAAAATATCTGCATTGGAAGATGCTTTAAATATAGAACCATTAAAACAAGGTGAAAACAAGTTTAAAGGTATAGATCATACTATTTCCTATGACAATGTTACATTTGGTTATCAACTAAGCAAGATGGGAGAGAATGGACAACCTGAAACATACATTAAAAATGTGATTCATAATGTGAGCTTTACAGCAAAAGTTGGAGAAAAGACAGCCATTGTTGGAGAATCAGGCTCAGGTAAAAGCACCTTAGCGAAACTCTTAATTCATTACTATGATGTTTTAGAGGGAAGTATTAGCATTGGAGGACAAAATTTACAGGATATGAGTCTTAAGGCACTGAATAAAGAGATTTCTTATGTGTCTCAAGACCAATATTTATTTAATACTTCACTCTTAGAAAATATTCGTATCGGAAATTTGTCAGCTACCGATGAAGAAGTGATAGAAGCTGCAAAGAAAGCTCAGTGTATGGAATTTTTAGATAAGCTCCCAAATGGTATTTACTCTTTGGCTGGCGAGGCAGGAAAGATGTTATCAGGTGGAGAAAGGCAAAGAATATCATTAGCGAGAGCTATTTTGAAAAATGCTCCGATTGTTGTACTTGATGAGGCAACAGCCTACGCAGATCCGGAAAATGAAGAAAAAATGGAAGCAGCTATTCGTGAACTTGTAAAAGGAAAAACATTGATTGTAATTGCTCATAAACTTCCGGCAATTGTAGATGCAGACCAAATATTGGTAATGAATCATGGTCGTTTAGTTGCAAATGGAAAACATAATGACTTGTTAGAATCATCAGCAGACTACCGTAAATTATGGGATGCGACACTATTTAGTAAAGATTGGAAAATCAGCAGAAAGGAAGGTGAAATGAATGTTTAAACTAATATCAAGAATTTTAAACTTGTCAGGAAAGTATAAAAATAGAATTAAAGGGGCATTTGTTTTTGCCTTTATTGAATCTGTTTTAAGTAAAATGCCTATTTTTATTGCATTTACTGTATTGATAGGATTTTATGAAAAGACAATATCACCGAAAACATTCTTGTATGTAGGAATAGGACTTGGTTTGGTAGTGTTGGTACAGGCATTGGTTCATTTTTTAAGCGATAAATTGCAAAGTGCTGCTGGCTTTCTGATTTTTGCAGATAAAAGGATGGAGCTTGGAAATCACCTTAGAAAACTTCCTATGGGATATTTCACATCAGGAAATTTAGGAAAAATCAATTCTGTTTTAAGTTCAGATATGTCATTCATTGAGGAAGTATCCATGAGTACCATAGCTAATATGATGAGTTATGTGCTTTCAACCGTTGTGCTTACTATATTCATGTTTGTTTTAGATTATAGAATAGGTCTTGTGTCTGTGTGTGTAACTCTAATAGCAACATTACTTGCAAGCAGAATGAATAAAATGTCTTTATCTGAAGCTGTTATCAGGCAAGAGCAAGGAGAGAAGCTAACAGATGCAGTTTTGTCATTTGCAGAAGGAATTAGTGTAATCAAAAGCTATAACCTTTTAGGAGACAATTCAAAGGCTCTTACAGATAGCTTTGCTTCATCAAGAGACACTTCTATAAAGTTTGAAAAGAAGATGACACCTTGGACAAGCGGATTGAACATTATTTATGGTATCGGAATTACTTTTATTTTGGCACTTGCTTTGTATCTTCATTTACAAGGAATGTTGAAACTTCCTTATGTGTTAGGACTGATACTATTTGTATTTGACTTATTCAGTCCATTAAAAACTCTTTATGGAGAAGCAAGCAGGCTAACAGTTATGAATGCTGCTTTAGATCGTATTGAAGAAGTATTAAATGAAACAGAACTACAGGATACAGGTAAAAAACATCTCTTAAAGGCTAAGTTTGGTGAGCCGGAAATTAGTTTTAATCATGTGAAATTTTCTTATGGAGAAAAAGAGGTTTTGCATGATATGAATTTTGAAATGAAAAAGAATACAATGACAGCTTTAGTTGGACAGTCCGGAGGAGGAAAATCTACAGTAGCAAATCTTTTGGCAAGATTTTGGGATGTAGACTCCGGTGAAATTTTGATTAGAGGGGTGAATATAAAGGATGTTTCGCTATCTGAATTGATGTCGGAAATTAGTATGGTTTTCCAGAGAGTGTATTTGTTTCAAGATACGATTTTTAACAATATTGCCATGGGGAAAGAAAATGCGACGAAAGAAGAAGTTATAGAAGCTGCAAAAAAAGCAAGATGCTATGATTTTATTATGGCACTTCCTGATGGATTTGACACAATGATTGGAGAAGGCGGAGCAACTCTATCCGGTGGTGAAAAACAAAGAATTTCTATTGCTCGCTGCATATTAAAAGATGCTCCTATTGTAATTCTTGACGAGGCAACAGCAAGTGTTGATGTGGACAATGAAAGCTATATACAGGAAGCAATCAGTGAATTGGTAAAGAATAAAACATTATTAGTTATCGCCCATAGATTAAATACTATTAGAGATGCCGATAGTATTATTGTAATCAAGGAAGGGAATATTGCAGAACAAGGAACCCATAATGAGCTAATTGCTTTAAATGGGATTTATAAAAATATGGTAGAGCTCCAAGAAAAAAATAAAGGACTAAAAATTATATAAAAATTGGTCTAAGAGAGGAGAAGGCAATGAAACAAGATATGAAAGAACAATTATTAACAAAAAGACCGATAGATTTACTCTTTCAGTTATCTATTCCGGCAGTTATCGGAATGATTGTTATCGGTCTGTATCCGTTAATGGACGGAATATTTGCAGGGAAAATTATAGGACAGACAGCAATGACTGCCTGTGGTGTCGCAATGCCACTTACCTTTTTCAACAGCGGTGTTTCAACTTTACTTGGTGTAGGTTCTGCATCTGTACTTTCAAGAGCAATCGGTAAAGGGGATCAAAAAACTGTAGATAAAATTATGGGTAACCTAATCTATTGGGTGATTTTCTTCTCTGTAATTATTACAGTTGGAGGAATACTTCTTGCTCCGCATTTTTTAGATATGGTCGGTGCAACGGGTGAAATCAAAGCCTATGGTATTAGATACCTTAGAGTAATTTTTATAGGTTCTCTATTTGTAAACTTCACACAGTCCGCAAACATGGTTATGCGTGGCGAAGGACTGATGAAAAAAGCTATGACGATTATGGGACTTGGAGCATTACTGAATATCATTCTCGATCCGATTTTAATGACAGTTATGGGTGAATATGCGATTGAAGGTGCTGCCCTTGCAACCATCACAGCACAATTTGTTCAGGCAGTGGCAACACTACATTATTTCTTGAAAAAGAGTAAAGTTGTTAAAATCCATAAGATAAAGTCTGATGCGGAAATTAAAAAAGAAATGTTTTCTGTCGGTTCATCCGCTATGATGATGCAGCTTTTGTTTATGATTCAACAGACTATGCTCTATAAAATGGCATTTAAGTATGGCGGAGATACCAATGGAATTTTGATGGCGGCATCACTTCGTGTATATGCCTTTTCATTTATTCCTCTTTGGGGAATGAGTCAAGGCTTACAACCTGTTGTTGGAACAAACTTTGGAGCAAAGCAGTATGACAGAGTAAGACAGGCTATGAAGGTCTTTTCTATTGGCGGTTTAGTTCTTGCAGCAATCTTTTGGATTCCGTCTTTATTGCTTTCAAGTCAAATACTATCTTTATTCGGTGTAGAAGCAAACATCATTGCACAGGGTGTTGGAAACTTTAGATTGTTCTATTCCGTATTTATTTTGTATGGAGTAATGGTTATGACTGTTACTTTCTTCCAATCAATCGGAAACGGAAAGAAAGCTGGGATAATCGTAATGCTTAGACAACTGTTTTTGTTTGTTCCTGCCATGATTTTATTGCCAATGATATTTGGAGTAAAAGCTGTTTGGTTTACACAGCCACTTGTTGATTTCATTATGATTGTTGTTGGCGTTTTCATGATGATTGGGGAACTGAATAAAATGGGGAAAGAAAAAGTTCAAGCGTAAAATTTCTTATTAGGTGTTTAGAATTTGAAACATTAGAAGGACTTAATTTATGGAAAATAGTTAGCTATAAAATGGAGGGATAGAAATGGAAAAGTCTATATATTTATTTGAAAGAATAAACCACAATAAAAATAGTCCTTTTTCCTATAAGCTTTATAGCTGTTTGTCTTTCCATATGCTCGTCTAAACAATTAAATATAATTAAAGGAAGAACAAGTTTCTTTCGTTTTAGAGGACTTCTTATGCCAAGGTGCAGGAGTCCTCCTTTTTTTGTTTTAAAACGCAGACAAAAAGAAATGGAGGAAGCATATATGCCAAAAAAATATTACCTTTATATCAACGGACAAAAGGTCAAAGTCAGTGAAGATATTTATAAAGTCTACTGGCGAGAAAGAGAACACGAAAAGTATTTGGAGCAGGTGGAAAGAAAAAATCACTTGCTCTTTTTTCATCATTGGATCATGACGGACATTTTGTAGATAATATTGTTGATGAAAGTGTTGATGTAGAAAAGATTGTTGAAACACAGATGATGATTGAAGCAGTCAGAAATACAATTTCAAGACTCAATGCAGAAGAAAGGGGCATCATTGAGCGTTTGTACTTTCAGGATGAAATTCTTTCGAGTATTACAAGAATAAAGAAAGTGAGTTATCAAGCTATACAATGGCGTAAGAATAATATATTGAAAAAACTGAAGTTGTTATTAGAAGATTTTTTAAGATAATCGACTTGTAGATAAGGGCAGATTTTCCATTATAAAGTAAAGGTGATATAGGGCTATTTTTCTTTGCTTATTAATAGTATATTATGTAATGAGAGAAGGAATTTATATCATAGATATGTTCCCACATACAAGGCTTTTGAAAAAATTACAATTTTATCCATACTGACCGATCAAGCCACGTTGAAGCAGCAATTCTGATGACGTATTGTGGTTTGGACAAGGAATAATAGGAGTCAACCACAACATGTAGTGGTTTGAGTACGAAAATTGGGTCAAAAACAGGCTAAAAAATACCGTTTTTTGACCCTTTTAAATAGGGCATTTGACAGATGACATTTGATGTTTCGGGATTAAAAATCCATAGGGTGAGGTAGATTAGCACAGAACTTTATTGAATAGAGAAATTAAAAGTGATATAATCAGTTGCATAAGGAGGAGTTAAATATGTGTACATGTATTGCAGTAGTAGATATTACTTTATCTCATTTATAATGAAAAAAATTAAAGGAGGTAAAGGTATGGGTATGTTTTCTATATTTGTTAATGAGAGATTTCATTATCAACCAAACCAAAAATAATTGGTTATAATGAGCTCTTAAGATTAGTTCATTATAACCGGCAAGGAGAAGGTTATAATGAAACAGAAAAACCCGAAAAATACGCAAAATTTCATTACATCTAAAAAGCATGTAAAGGAAATATTAAAATATACGAATATCAATAAACAAGATAAAATAATAGAAATTGGGTCAGGAAAAGGACATTTTACCAAGGAACTTGTGGAAATGAGTCAACGGGTGAATGCTATAGAGATTGATGAAGGTTTATGTCATGCCACGAAAAAAGCAGTTGAACCTTTTCAGAATATAAAAGTTATTCATGAGGATATTTTGAAGTTTAGCTTTCCTAAAAATACAGACTATAAAATATTTGGTAATATTCCCTACAATATTAGTACTGATATTGTAAAAAAGATTGCTTTTGATAGTCAAGCGAAATATAGCTACCTTATTGTAGAGAGGGGATTTGCTAAAAGGTTGCAAAATACCCAACGAGCTTTAGGTTTGCTGTTAATGGTGGAAATGGATATAAAAATTCTTAAAAAAGTGCCACGAGCATATTTTCACCCTAAGCCTAATGTAGATTCTGTATTGATTGTACTTGAAAGGCATAAACCATTTATTTTAAAGAAGGACTACAAAAAGTATAGATTTTTCGTTTATAAATGGGTAAACAGGGAATATCATGTTCTTTTTACTAAAAATCAATTAAGACAGGTGCTGAAGCATGCGAATGTTACTGATCTTGATAAATTATCCAATGAACAATTTTTGTCTGTTTTCAATAGTTACAAATTATTTCAATAAATTAAAAATAATTAAGCGTTCTCTAACTTTAAGAGAACGCTTAATCTTATTGTCCACTTAAGTGAGTTGAGCGAACGAAAGAGAGCGAAACAAAAAACCACCTGCTATGCAGGTGGAGGGATTTAGCTTTAGCTTCAAGCACCAAGAAAACCTCCTTAAAGTATAATTGTGATAGTCACATGCACAATTAAACAAGGAGGTAATCATGGATAAAAATACTTTATCGCATACAAGCTGGAGATGCAAATATCATATAGTTTTCGCACCAAAATATAGAAGACAAGTAATATATAGACAATTAAGAAAAGATATAGGAAGTATACTTCGAGAATTATGTTCAAGAAAAGGAATAACAATAATAGAAGCAGAACTATGTCCAGATCATGTTCATATGTTGGTATAAATTCCACCGAAATACTCAATATCACAAATAATGGGATATTTAAAAGGAAAAAGTTCATTAATAATATTTGATAGACACGCCAACTTAAAATATAAATATGGAAACAGACACTTTTGGTGTAGAGGATATTATGTAGATACAGTGGGAAGAAATGAAAAGAAAATAAAAGAATATATACAAAATCAATTAAAAGAAGACTATTACACAGACCAAATAAGTATAAAGGAATACTATGACCCGTTTACGGGAGAGGAAGTCAAATAAAAACAAATAAAAAAACTGCTTAAGCAGTAGTTGGGAAAGTGGTGCATGTGAAGGAATACTCGACAGCCCCAATAGGGGCGTGCCGGTATTCGCGCCTTATAGGCGCTGTGCAAACTACCAGCTAAGCTGGTAGTTTTGATTACATTGAAAAATGCATTCTATTATTTTCAATTATTATGATATAACATAATTATCATTTTACTTATTTGCATATTTGCACGAAAATATAGTTATCGACGACTATTCTGATAATAGCAACTAATATAGTCAATGATAACTCAAAATTTATTGATATAGTAGGTATATGTGCAACTAATTAGGGAAGATTTTAGCTTGCCATTTCTGAAACAGCTAAAACAAGTATTGCGTAAAGAATGCGCCAGTCTTCCCATGGACTTAAAATGCTTGCTTGGGGCACACATAAAACCCCTTGAACAATCTATTGACAGAGTTGAAGGACTGTCGGAGATTCTAAGACGAAGTAATCCTAAAATGGCCCTATGCCATACAGATATTCATAATTGGAACTTGATGCAACGGGATGAGCAGTTAGTTCTAATTGACTGGGAAGGCTTGAAATTGGCTCCAGTAAAAGCTGATCTCATGTTTTTTGTTGATAAGCCATATTATGATGTATTTATGAACATATACCTGAAATTACACAAAGATTTTTTAATCAATACGGATGCTTTGTTATTCTATCATATTAGACGTAAACTAGAAGATATATGGGAGTTTATTGAACAACTTTTATATGACAATCAAGAGGATAAGGAAAGAAATGAAACTATAAAAGTTCTTGATGGTGAACTGAATAACTTAGTGTTTTGAAAAAAGAATAACGTATTATTAAGCTAAATAATATTGGAGAAGAAAATGAATAAACAAGAATTATATCAAATTGCTTTCAGTATAATTAATCATAAAAAGTTACGGAACTTTGGAACTTCAGGGCATGTGGAGACGGTGGTATTGATGTCAAGGAAAATAAGATAATAGGCTATAAAAGTGTTGAAATTAATGGTTTTGGGGTTTTAGAAGAAATCCTAAAAGCCATTTTTCTATTTAGATAAATATCTTAATTATAATTAAAGAATAAATTGAGGATCAAGAACCTCAATATTATATAGAAAATAGCCACGAAGCGATCATACCAAAAGAAATCTTCATGCAAGTCTAAGAAGAAATGGATAGACGAGCTAATATGGTAAGTGGCAAAGGGAAAAGAAGAATCTATTCCAGTAAATACGCCCTTTCAAGTATTGTCTACTGCTCTATATGTGGGGATATTTACAGGAGAATAGCATGGAATAATAGAGGAAAGAAAAAAACAAGTTATTTATAGTGTTAAATTACCAACACTCTTATTACTTCCTATGTAATGTTTACAGTTCTAGTATCATAACTTGTTCAATTAGAGGATTTAAACAGATTTTTGTGGGCTGTTTTTTAGTACCATAAATAGTGTAAGAAAGGAAGTAATTCCTATCTTGCACTATTTTTGTATAATGAAGAAGTAGTATGACGAGGCTGTTTTAGGGTTGAAACATCCGCCACAAAAACTGTCAACTACCTTTTCATTATTCATATTCGGTTAAGCAGGTTGGGCAAAACGCCCGTGTCACAAGCTAAAAAGAGTGTAATGGTGCAGGTAGAAACTACAAAATAAAAAGAAAGAGGAAAAAACATGATATCTGTAGGAATAGACATATCAAAAGAAAAAATCACAGTTTGTGCATTAGGACAAGGAAGCAAAATAATCTGGAAACCCTTTGATGTTTCTCTAAAAAAACAGAAGTAGAAAAATTTTTAGAGAAACTAGAAAAAATAAAAGAAGAAGTAAAAATAACAATGGAAGCAACAGGAAAATATCATCTCCCAATACTTTATGAATTAAAAGATAAAGACTACTTTGTAACAGTAATAAATCCATTAAAAATGAAACAATTCTGTAGAGCATTAAACTTTAGAAAAGCAAAAAACGACAAGATAGATGCAAAACAAATAGCAGAATATGGACTAATGTATTGGAAAGAATTAGAAGAATACAAAATAGATGAAGTGAACTACAGAATCCTAAAAGAATTAAATAGAAGCTACCAACATTACATGGAGCTAAGAATCGACCAAATGAACTACATAGATCAAACAATACATCAAACATTTCCAGGCATAAAAAAACTAATACCACATAATTCAGGAGACTTTTCAAAAGACAAACTATTGGACTTTCTAGAAAAATGGTGGCATAAAGACCTAGTATTAGAAAAAACATAAGAAGAATTTGTAGAAGAATATAAAACTTGGGCAAAGGAAAAGAGATACCATCCAAATGCAAACAAAGCAAAAACCATTTACAAAATAGCAGAGGATAGTATCTCAACACAACCTTCTCATAACTCAAAACTAGAAACGAATATCAGAGAAGGAATAAACCTGATAAAACAAATAAATCAGATTCTAAATAGAATTTTATCACAAATGATAGAAATATCCGAGCCCTTAGAAGAATATAAAGAAGCAAAAAAATTCTCAGGCATATCAGAAAAATTAGCAGTACAAATAGTAGCAGAATTTGGAGACCTATCAAAATTTAAAAACAAAAAAAGCCTAATATCCTTTATAGGAATAGACGCACCACCATATGAATCAGGAAACTTTAAAGCAGATCAAAGAAAAATAAGTAAAAGAGGAAACGCAATACTAAGAAAAGTAGGCTACCAAGCAATGAAATGTATGATGAGTGCTAAAAATCCAGAAAATGAAATATATAAGTATATGATAAAAAAAGAAAAAGAAGGGAAAGCCAAAACGTTTGCAAATTTGCAGGCTTAAACAAATTCTTAAGAATCTACTATGCAAGAGTTATGGAATCAAAAGCAGAGAAAAAAGAATTAAAAGTAGCATAAGATTTAAAATAACACTAAAAAGCAAGCCGATTGATTACACTCGGCTTGTTTGCTATACGCTAATTTAATAACTCAAATAATCAAATAACCTGAAATTTATATCAGGTTATACTTGACTTTTGTTAGCAGGTTTCTTTTATAAAAAATGATATAATAAATTATGAGATGCGTATTTATTGCTTATTCTCACATGCTTGTCTGTCCAATTATTGGACTAGTAGGTTTAATACTTGGGGTAAGGGAAAAAGATAGGTTTTTTATGGCATTAAATGTCCTTTTTATCTTATTACTTCCTATAGCAATGTTTGCTAGTCATCTAGTAGGATCTCTTTAAGTAAGATAATAAGTTTAGAATAAAAATTTGTAAATAATTTTAAAAAAGCTATAAGTTTATCCGCTTATAGCTTTTTATCTCTCCACTTCCTTTCCATAATAATTTTCATAGTTTTTCCTATACTGAACAAGGTCAGAAAATTGTTCTTTATTCAAAGAATACTCTTGCATAAGGGTGTTCTTTTTTTCTTGCAATTTATCGAGATTTGATAGTATTTCTTTTGTGCTTGGAAGCTTTTTATAGTTTTCTAAAATTTCTTTAGCGGCTATTTTATAAACAGAAAGTTCACTATAATATTCTTCTGCAAACTGATTATCTTCAGGATTTTTCTTGTGGTATTTATAGATTTCACGATACTTATTTATAGTATTTATATTTTCCATATCTTGGGATAAACTTTTCATTTCACTTTCGATTTTCTTTATTTTATCTAACAAGTCTTGTCTATCATCAGCAGATTTTTTGATTAGATCATCGAGTTTAGTAATAGATTTAATTCCTTGTTCTCTAAGCTTAATTATCGAGTCAGCCATTGTTTTGATATTATGTTTTCTTGCCCAAACTTCATAACCTTTTGAGGATTGAGCTTTTTCATTAGTGGATATATCAATAACATTTCCTACACGCTTTTTAATAGGATTAGCTTTATTTTTAATTGCTAAATCTATTCGTTCTTTGATTTTTTCCTCAGTATAATCTTCTCCGATAGTCTTAGCTCTTGTAAATCTTTGCTTATCTTTATGACGAAAAGCAATGTGTTTACCAAACTTAATTTCATAATCAATAGATTTCATATTATCTAAAAATTCTTCCCACGAGTTAGACTTATTGATCATTCTATCTATATCAAATTGAAGTTTAGACTTCCAAGAATTTCCTTTCTTGTTTTGATCATATTCGTACCAAGACTTACCAGCAGTTTTATATTTTCTCTTGTAAGCTTCATAGTATTTATCAATGACTGAAAGCTTATTTTCTTTACATAATTCATCACTTTGATACCTGATTTTGTGGTAAGATTTTTTGTTAGATTGGTAGCATTTACCAGTCTTGTAATTAACATTATTAAAAATTATATGGTTATGGATATGTCCTCTATCTATATGAGTTGCAAGAACAAATTCATAATCTTCTTTTAAAATTTTCTTACATAATTCCATTCCAATTTCGTGAGCTTTTATAGGATCAACCTCTCCTGGTAGAAAAGATTGAATTAAATGTCTAGCTAAGACTGTTCCTTTAGTATCATTATCTTCTCGTGTTTTTATAAATTGTATATGAGCAGTAGATGGATGACATTTGAATGAAGATACCAAGACTTTTTCATCAGTTTTTTCGCTCTTAGTAATGTAATCTATTGCCAAATTTAGAGTTGATTTTATAGGATGTATTTTTGTAATTGCCATACTAATCACCAGAACTTTCTTTTGATTTGTTAAGAAGTAGGGAATGGATCTGCCATATTTCTTTTGCCAATTTTTCTATTTTTTCTCGCATATAATCAATGTCTTTCTTGTAAATTACTCCCGTTGTATTAGTTGCTTTTGCAATCTGGTTTATATTATTTGTTGCATTTGAAAGTAGCCATTGTAGGTTTCTAAATGGTTCTAAATCCACTACATAAATTTCTTTCTCTAATACGCACTTTCTAAGAAAGTGGGACATAGTTTTGCAATTTGCAAGTTTCATTTTCTTTTCAAAAATTTCTTTTTCTTCATCTGTTAAATATATTTTTAGTTGATTATTTCTTTTTCTATTATCCATAGTATATCTCCTTATCATAAATTATTGGGGTCTTAGGGTTCTCCCTAACAAGGTAAAATTGATAAAAAAAGAAGCAGTCCATAAAGGTTCTGCTTCATCAATTTTTCGTAAGTGGGTACTCACTTACTGTGCTTGCTCATATACTAATAGT
>NZ_JAMXSL010000033.1:0-23114 GCF_026131715.1 Anaerococcus sp. NML200537
ATCTCCCTTAGATTTCTAAGGGCGCAATTATACACCCTAAAGGGTGCTTGCGTCCTGCGGAGCCAAACCCTTGCAGGGAGCAACAACCATTCGCTTTTTAAAAGTCAAGGGTAAATAAACTCGCTAAGGCTCGCCCTTGACTTTTAAAATTTGAAATGAACAAAACAATAAAGCCAACATACTGAAACAACAAAAATTAATTCAGTAGTCGGCTTTTTACATTCTATCATTTCAAAACGCTCATTCACAAAGAGGATATAAAAATCTATTAAGCCTCCGCCTAAAACAACAAAAAAAGAAAGGAAGTGATAAAAATGGCAGACAGTTTTCATTTTTCAGTAAACATAATATCAAGAGGAAAAGGCAAAAGTGCAGTAGCAAGTGCAGCATATATAAGTGGAGAAAAAATAAAAAATGAATGGGACGGAGTAACCCATGACTATACAAGAAAAGAAAAAGTATTAGTAAAAAATATAATATTGCCTGATCATATACCAAAAGAATTTAATGATAGGTCTACCTTATGGAATAAGGTTGAAATGGCAGAAAAAAATTCTAATGCACAACTAGCAAGACAATTCATAATAGGACTACCAAAAGAGTTATCTTTAAGTGAAAACATAAACCTAGTTGAAAGATATATAAAAGAAAATCTAACATCACAAGGAATGATAGTAGATTATGCAATTCATGATGAGAGTCAAGATAAAAATGGAAATATCCATTGTCATATCATGACCATAATGCGACCCATAAACGAAAAAGGAGAGTTCTTAGCAAAGTCAAAAAAAGAATATATCCTAGATGAAAAAGGAGAAAAAGTATTAAACAAAAATGGAAAACCAAAGACAAGAAAAGTAGAACTAACAACCTGGAACGATAAAGGCAATGTAGAAAAATGGAGAGAAAATTTTTCAGACCTTTGCAATGAATATCTAGCAAAAAACAAGATAGAAAAAAGAGTAGACCATAGGAGTTTTAAAAGACAAAATTCAGATTATCTACCGACAATCCATTTAGGATCAGCAGCAAGTGCAATGGAAAGAAAGGGAATAGAAACTGACAAGGGAAACTATAATAGAGAAATAAGAAAATATAACGTACTTGTAAAAACAATAAAAGAAGAGATAAAAATATTAAAGGGTTGGATAGGAAATCTATTAGATAACCTAACTACTGCTTATGAAAAATTTAAGGATATAGAAAGAGATAAGGTAATAGACAACCCTAAACTTTTCAATCTAACAAATTATCTATTAACATATTCAGAAATTCAAAAAGAAAAAAGTAAATATCTAAAAGGATATGCAAAAACCAATAAAGAAAAATATGACTTCAAAAAGCTAACAAGTGCATATAGTTATTTAAGAAAAAATAACATAGAAACCATAGGTCAGTTACAAACAAAAATAGAAACTTTAAAGTCTAATAGTTATAGGCTAAATAAAAAAGCAAAAACAATCCATAAAGAAATGGAAGATGTAGAAAATAAAATTCTATACTATGAAATCTACAAAGCCAAAAAAGAAGTTTACGAAGAATATCAAAAGAAAAACATATTCATAAAAGACGCATTCTATAATAAACATAAGAAAGATATAAACCAATATAAGGTAGTAAGCGAGAAATTAAAGAAACTCCTATCAGATAAGGAAAAACTAAGTCCTAAAAAATGGAATGAAGAAAAAAATCTGTTAATGGCAAATCTTGAAGAAATAAATAAAGAAAAAGATGAGATAAAAGATGAATACCAGGAAATTAATCATATAAAATATTCAGTAGATTTTGTAAACAAAGAACTTGGTATAGATTTATCCATAGAAATAGATAAGCTTATAAAACAAGGTGAAAAACCAAGTGTAATAGCACAGATTAAAAAATTCCAAGACCAAGTTATTAAAGACAATGAATACAGAGAAATGATAAAAAACAAGAAAATGGATCAAGAAAGATAAGACCTGGTAAAAATATCTTATCCAAGCTATAATATGACCAAGAAAATAAAGGCAGATCTAGGAGGTAATAGAGATGAATAAAAGGCAAGAGCTAATAGATGAACTCATAAAAGCAAATGAAGATGGAACATACAAAACCTATAAAAGCACAGAAGAAATAAAAGCAATGGACAATGAAGAAATACAGATTATATATTCCAACATGAAAAACTATCTATCAGACAAAAGAACACACATAAACTACTAAAGGTGGAAAAGCAAAATAAGAGAAGAAAAACAAGAAAAGGTACAAATACCTAAGTAAGCTATAAAAACATCAAAAATAAGCATTCCACCACCAAGAGCAATAAAATAAAAACAATCAAAGGGAAGTATAGAAAAATTAAAGCCTATACTTCCCTTTTTTTAATTCAAACAAAGGAGATAAAACATGATAAACGAAGAAATAAGCAAAGAAGCAGGGCAAGCAGCACAAACCATAATAACATACACAATAAAGGCAGCAAAAGAATCAATCAATTTAGAAAAAGAAATAAGAAAAAAGATGAATGATACTTTAGAAAAAGCAAATGGCAACCTAAAAAGCCTTATGGGAGATGAAATGAAAATAAAAGACCTCTACAAGAAAGGACAACTAGAAAATATAAGCATAGATCAAAGCGGACTCAAAGACTTAAAAAAAGAACTAAAGAAACTTGGAGTAAGTTTCTCAGTAATGAAAAACAAAGAAAGCAAAAACTATGAAATATTCTTCCAAGCCAAAGACATAAAAGTAATGGAATATGCCTTTAAACAAGTAATAGTCAAAGAAAATAAAAAAGAAAAAGAAAGTATCCTAAAGCAAATAAAGAAATACAAAGACCTATCCAAGAACAAGGATAAGACAAAAGAGAAAGTCAAAAGAAAAGTAAAAGAAAAAGTAAAACCAAGCAAAAAAGATATGACCAGAGAAATCTAAGGGAGTAACGAAAAGTTACACCCTTAAATAACTACAATAACAAGACTTCCGAAAATCGGAAATCAAGAATTTCGATTATCGAAAATCAAGAAAGGAGCAGATATGGCAACAAACAAAAGATATTATTGGATAAAATTAAAAGAAGAATTTTTCACAGACAAAAGGATAAAAAGATTAAGGAAAATATCTGGAGGAGATACCTACACGATAATCTACCTTAAACTTCTACTACTAAGCCTAAAAGATGAGGGCAAACTCTATTATGACGGAGTAGAAAGTGATTTTATAAAAGAGTTAGCACTAACCATAGATGAAACAGACGATGATGTAATGGTCACAGTTAATTATTTAATAAATCAAGGCTTACTAGAAGTTGTAACAGAAAATGATGAATACTATTTAACTGAAATACCAAACTTAATCGGATCAGAAACAGCTTGGGCAGAGAAAAAAAGAAGATACAGACAAAATAAACAGAGGACATTGTCCTTGATGAGTCCAACCCATGTCCGACAAGAGATAGAGATAGAGAAAGATATAGAGATAGATAAAGAGAGAGGGAGAGATAGAAAAGATTTAACATTTTTGGTATAATCACATTAATTAAACTAAATGTGTAGTGATAAAATGAGCTTGTTTAACGTAAGCTGATTATGATAAAAAGATGTAAACTCCCACCATTGGTGTAAGAAACAGAATAAAATAAAAAGAATCAGATTGGAGTGATTAGAATGGATAAAAAAGATTTAGATATTATAGGAGATAGTGAATATAAAAAATTACTTTTAGATTTAAAGGAAAAAGTTAGACGCAGTCAATTAAAAGCAGCAGTAAAAGTTAATTATGAGTTGCTTGATTTGTATTGGAACTTGGGGAAAGAAATTGTTGAAAAACAAAAGCAATATTCTTGGGGTGATAGTTTTCTAAAATTATTGAGTAGTGATTTAAGAAAAGAATTTCCAGACATGGGAGGATTTTCAGCCGTAAACTTAAAACATATAAGATATTGGTATAACTTTTATAATGATTACCTAATTGGGTTACAAGCTGTAACCCAATTATCGGATATTGAAAGAAGAATAAAAAGTATTCCTTGGGGACATAATCAAAGGATTATGTATAAGTGTAAAGATGTCAAAGAGGCTTTGTTTTATATAGATAAGACTATTGAAAATGGTTGGAGCAGGACGGTTTTGGAACATCAGATTGATGGAGATTTATATAAAAGGGTTGGGAATGCAGTTACTAATTTTGATAATAGATTACCGGCTGTCCAATCTGAATTAGCTAAGCAAACAATAAAAGATCCATACAACTTTGATTTTCTAACAATAAGGGATAAATATGATGAAAGAGAGTTGGAAGAAGCATTAGTAAATCAAATAACTTCTTTTCTTTTGGAACTTGGGACAGGATTTTCTTACATGGGTAGGCAAGTCCATATCAAGGTTGGAGAAAGTGATTTTTATATGGACTTACTTTTCTATCATGTTAAACTACACTCCTATGTTGTAGTAGAATTAAAGACAGAAAAATTTAAGCCGGAATTTGCAGGTCAACTCAATTTTTATGTAACAGCTGTAAATAAGAATATGAAATCAAATAGTGATAATCAAACCATAGGAATACTAATTTGCAGAGATAAAGATAATGTAGTCGCTGAATATTCGCTTGAAAATATCTCACAGCCTATAGGAATAAGTAAGTATGAAATTAGCAAATTACTTGAGCAGGAATATAAAAGTAGCTTACCATCTATTGAAGAAATAGAAGAGTCTATAAAAGAATTAGATTCAGAAAAATAAAATATGAACTTACAAAAGGCGGTAGAAGTAAAAACTATCGTCTTTTTTTATTTGAAGAAAGGTAGGAGAGCATGGCAGATAAAAGAATGTTTTCACTAAAGATAGTAGATAGCGACTTATTTTTGGATATGCCACTAAGTAGTCAATGCCTATATTTTCATTTATCAATGAGGGCAGATGATGATGGTTTTGTGGACAATCCAAAGAAGATAATAAAAATCATAGGAGCAAATGAAGATGACCTAAAAATCCTAATAACAAAAGGCTTTGTAATTGTCTTTGAAAGGGGAATTATTGTAATTACTCATTGGAAGATAAATAACTACATCAGGAATGACAGGCGAAAAGAAACGATGTATATTACAGAAAAACAAAGCTTAACACAAACAGAAAATGGAGCATATATCAAACTTGAAAATCTTGGTATACCAAATGACAACCAAGTGTCAACCATTTGTCCGCATAGTATAGGTAAGGATAGATTAGATAAGGTTAGTATAGATAAGGGGAGAGGAGAAAAAGAAAACCAAGCAGCCCCAGTTTCTTTTTATGGAGAATTCAAAAATGTAAGGTTAAGCAAAGAAGAATATAAAAACCTTAAAGAAAAATTAAACTCACACGCAGAAATAATGATAAATAAACTATCCAGATACATGGAAAGCAGTGGTAAGACCTATCAAAACCACTATGCGACAATCTTAAAATGGTATGAAGAAGATAAAGAAAAACTAACACAGAGAGGTTTAAATAAAAAAATGAATTATGACGTAGGAGAATCTTTATAGGTAAAAAGAGGTGGAAAGCCACTATTAAAGACTTTAAGTCTAAAAAGGTATCAAAGTATGCAAGATATAATAAAAATGTAAATATGACACTTAAAAGGCGATTAGAAAATTAAAAATCTAATCGCCTTTTTTATTGAAACAAACAGGAGAAAAAATATATGCACGAAAATAAAAATGAACAGAATACAGGAACAAAAACTATCAAGAAAATTGGTAAAGCAACCTATGAGGTTGTTGTTCACTTTAATGAAAATGCAACAGAAACAATGCAAGACAAATTAAAACGCATAATTCTTAGAGAAATGGAGAGAGAAAAACATCAAAAAGTCGATAAAAATGATTAGAAAGTCCTTGACAAGTTGTAACAGGAAAAACTGCCAAATCAATCCTTATATCCTGTGGAGCAAGGCTTGCTCCATTTGATATTCAGGAACTTAGGGACTTAATGAAAGAAGATGAACTGGAGCTTGATACACTTGGAGAAAAGAAAACAGCTTTATTCGTTATAATATCAGATACAGATGATACATTTAACTTTGTAGTATCAATAATGTACTCACAATTATTTAATCTATTATGTGATAAAGCAGATGACGAATATGGCGGAAGACTTCCTATTCATGTGAGATGCCTACTTGATGAATTTGCAAATATCGGCTTAATTCCTAAATTTGAAAAGCTGATAGCAACTATTAGAAGTAGAGAAATATCAGCTTGTATAATATTACAAGCACAATCACAACTAAAAAGTATCTATAAAGATAACGCCGATACCATAGTTGGCAATTGTGACTCAACACTCTTTCTAGGAGGAAAAGAAAAAACAACATTAAAAGAATTATCTGAAAGTTTGGGAAAAGAAACAATAGACCTATATAACACATCAGAAACAAGATCAAATCAAAAGAGTTTTGGTTTAAACTATCAAAAAACTGGAAAAGAATTAATGAGTCAAGATGAAATAACTGTAATGGATGGTGGGAAATGTATCTACCAATTAAGAGGAGTTAGACCATTTCTTTCAGATAAATTTGACATAACCAAACATAAGAATTATAAGTTCCTTGAAGATTATGACAAGAGAAATATATTTGACATAGAGAAATACCTACAGAGAAAAGATGAGGTTAAGTTAAAAGAAAGTATGGTAGTTGAAATATTAGATGAATAAATTTAAAATTAAATAAGAAGTAAGATAGATATTAGGAAAGATTAAAAGAAAATACTTGACAAAAAATATTATATAACATATAATAATGTCAACAGCACCCGACACGCCTCTTAACAATGCGGACCAAGTCGGGTCATTTGATTTTAGGAGAAAAAATGAAAAAAATCTATCAAGAACCGATTAGTATAGAAAATCAAGTAAAAAATTTAATAGATTTAGGACTTTTAGTAGAAGATAAAACTTATGCTAAGAAAATTCTTGGAAGAATATCCTATTACAGGCTGATTAAAGCTTATAGTGTCACATTAAAAAAAGATGGAAGATATATATCAGGAATAAGTTTTGAAGATATTGTAAGTTTATATAAATTTGATAGAGAACTTAGACAACTCATATTTGAAATAATAGAACATATTGAAGTTTCTTTAAGAGCAGTTATCACAAACTATTTTTCTTTAAAATATGGGAATTTTGGTTACAAAGATTTGTCAAATGTGGGAAAATATAAAAACAGATATAAAGAAGCATTAAATGATTTAGAAAGAGAAACAAAAAGAAATAGACGCTCACCCTTTATAAAAAACTTTAAAGACAATTATGAAGGAGGAGAAATTCCACTCTATGCAGTGATAGAAGTAGCAAGTTTTGGAACTTTATCTAAAATGTATAAGAATATGAAAAATGAAGATAAAAGTAAAATTGCAAAAGTCTTTCATACAGACTACCATTACTTTGAATCTTGGATAGAAAACTTTGCCTATATAAGAAATATATGTGCCCATTATGGCAGGCTATATGGAGCAAAGCTTACAAAATCACCAAAGCTATATAAAGAATATTTAAAAAAGAATATTTCAAACAACACAATATTTGCTACATTAGTAAATCTTAAAATAGTTTCTGAAGAAGAAAATTACAAAAAATTTTATCATGATCTAACGGAACTAATAGCAAGATATGAAAATATTGAACTAAGGCATGTTGGCTTTATAGAAAACTGGAAAGAATTACTAAAACCATAAAATTAAATAGAGAAATTTACACCGAAAAAAACATTTCGGTGTTTTTTTATGCCCAAAGGAGGAAGAATGAAATATATACGAGATGAGCCGAAAAAATAAGATACAGAGAAAAATGAAATATTAATGAATTAGAACTAGAAGCGATAGAGAAAACTATCGCTTTTTTTATGGAATAAAGGAGATAGAACAAATGGAAAGAGAAATGCTAAATATTAATGGAAATCTAGTAGGAGAAATAAAAACAACTGCAATAGATACAAAGGAAGGAGAAAAAGAGGTAGCTAACTTCACAATAGTTAGAAAGAACAAAGAAGAAGGAAAGGTTAAAAAAGAATATATCTACTGTAATCTCTACGGAGAAAAGGCAAAAAGTGTGAAGGAATTTAAAAGTGGAGAATACATCCATATTTTTGGATATTTTAAGGAAACAAAAAAAGAAGACAAGACATTTAAAAATTTTATAGTAAAGCACATAAATAAAATTGAAAAAAAAGAAAAAAAGGAGGAAATATAAATGGAATTTTTTACACAAGCAGTAAATGTATTAAAAATATTAGTTACAGCAATTGGTGCAGGGCTTGGAGCATGGGGTGTTATCAACCTGATGGAAGGTTATGGGAATGACAACCGTGCGACACGTTCATAAGTGAAAAGCTTATGCACTAAGTTTAAGGACATAAAGTTCGAAACTTAGGAGAACTAATAATCTAATAGGTAGAATGATGGAGTAACGCCCTGAAATGCCTACACTGATACTCCGATTGGCAATAAATATTAGACTAATTTATTGTCAAAAGCTCGGTGAAGTCGGCAGAGAGTAGCCGTAAATAGCTATATAGTTATACGAAACCTGTTTAGAGGTAAATGGTGCTACCTATATGCCGGGTGTCGAATACGCATGGTGAGAATGTGTATACCAAAACACTGACGCACTTCCGAATGTACAAGTCTAGACGTTTGAATTTGTCTAACGGCAATTACCATCAAAGATGGTGTGTTTGTGGATTAGTAAGAATGGTTGTTATGAAAGTCCATATATCGTTACAGGCGATAAGGCGAGAGCTAAACACAGGCTTAGAGGAAGAACCTAAACGTATTCAATGATAGGATTGTTGGAACGTGGTAAACCAAGAACATGGAAGCAGTCTAATGCTAATGAAGTGTTAAATGGGAAAATGATAAGAAAAAAAATCATATAACTATTTTTTATCTTGGTGAAAGTGGTGGCATAGTACCTATGAAGCGAGAATAATAAGCTCGTGGAGGGATAGCCACTAGTCACAAGAAAGAACAAGAACTGAAATTAAGATAAACACAGCTTCGAGTATGACAAAGAAAATCAAATCCGAAAGGAGATGGTGCCTGTGTCCACTTCGAAACAAAGATTAAAACAAAATAAAATCCGTTATACGGAATATTATGACTTGCAAGAAGTCCTTGATAATCTATATAAAGATAGCAGTGAGAATAAAGTATTTTTAAATTTAATGGGGTTAATAACTTCAAGAGAAAATATAAAACTAGCCTATCGAAGTATAAAAGGAAATAAAGGCAGTCACACAGCAGGAGTAGATGGAAGAACAATAAACCATCTATCAAAACTAAATGAGGAAGAATACATTTCTCTAATACAAAAACAGTTTCATTGGTATAAGTCCCGCCCTGTAAAAAGAGTGGAAATACCAAAACCTAATGGAAAAACAAGACCGCTTGGAATACCAACGATTGTTGATAGAATTGTACAACAATGTATTTTACAAATTTTAGAGCCAATATGTGAAGCGAAATTTCACGACAGTTCTTATGGGTTTAGACCTAATAGGAATACAGAACACGCTATTGCAGAATGTGCAAGGCTAATGCAAAGACAGCATTTACACTATGTAGTTGATATTGATATACAAGGATTTTTCGACAATGTATGTCATTCAAAACTCATAAAACAAATATGGCACTTAGGAATAAGAGATAAAAAGCTAATTTGCATTATCAAGGAAATGTTAAAGGCTAATATTGTAATGCCAAATGGTGAAACAATTATACCTACAAAGGGTACACCTCAAGGAGGTATTTTATCCCCATTGCTATCTAATATAGTACTAAATGAGTTGGACTGGTGGGTTTCATCTCAATGGGCAACAATGCCAACGCATTATCCATATAAACAAAAGACTAATAGCAAAGGAACGGAAATAAAAAGCCATACCTATAGAGCTTTAAGGTCAAGTAAGCTCAAGGAAATTTACATTGTAAGATATGCTGATGATTTTAAAATATTTTGCAGTAATTACTATGATGCAAAAAGGACATATCAAGCAGTGAAACAGTGGCTTGAAGATAGGCTTAAATTAACAATAAATGAAGAAAAATCAACAATCACGAACCTAAAACAAAGGTATTCAGAGTTTTTAGGCTTCAAGCTGAAGGTTAAACCAAAAGGTAAAAAGTTTGTTGTACAGTCGCATATAAGTGATAAGGCATTGAAAAATGCAAAAGAAAATATTTCTAAATGTGTTGCGGATATAAAAAGACCTGCAAATGAAAAAGAGCAGTACAAAGCAATAGCTAGGTATAATGCTACTGTTTCAGGCTTGCATAATTATTACCAAATAGCAACAAATGTGAGTTTAGACTTTGCTAAAATAGCCTTTCACATTAAAAAGCAAATGAACAACAGGCTTGACTTAAAGACCAATGGGACATTAAATAAAGGATTTATCAAAGATAAGTATGGAAAAAGTAAGCAACTTCGCTTCCTTAACGGACACCCATTAATTCCAGTGGGGTATATCCAAACGAAGGACGCAAAACACAAGAAAAAAGATATAAACAAGTACACTGTAGAGGGGAGATCTTTAATTCATAAAAATCTACAAATTGATGTCGATATCCTTGTTTGGTTAATGAGACACCCTGTACTTGATAAGAGTATAGAGTATGCAGACAATAGGATTTCGCTCTTTGCAGCTCAATATGGAAGATGTTTTGTAACAGGGAATAAATTAACACCAAGTGATATACATTGCCACCATAAACTACCACTTGAAAAAGGTGGTACAGACAAGTACAGCAATCTAATTCTTGTAACAGAAAAAGTGCATATACTAATCCATGCAACAAAAGAAGATACAATTCTAAAATATGTAAAAGAACTTGCCTTAACAGGTAAGCAAATTGAGAAATGTAATAAACTTAGAGAAATGATAGGATTGCCGACCATTTAAAAGAAATAACTAGTTGTTGAGAAGTGTGTAAATCTTAATTAAAACGTGAAAATCTTTCTTGCGATGGGGCGCCGTGTGCGGTGAAAGTCGCATGCACGGTGCTAAGCGGGGGAAAAGCTGGAAACACTGAAACTGTAGGCTTACCTATCGCAATCTGGTGCTAAATCTCAAGGCATTAAGCAATTTATGGCAAAATAAGGACGGAATAACACAACAAATTCTCTAAAACAAATCACTAAATCAATGTAAGATTGAATGAAATCAATATTTATGCTATAATTAAATAAATCAAACGAAGAGAAAAAGAGGGATATTATGGCACTTAACTATAAACCATTATGGATACAGTTAGCAAAAAAAGGACTAAAGAAAACAGATGTAATAGCCATGGCAGGGCTTACAACAAATGTTATGGCACAAATGGGCAAGGATAAACCAATTACAATGAAAAACATAGAAAAGATATGTAAAGCTCTACAATGTACACCTAATGATATATTTAGTTTCGATGATAATAATTCTATAGATAATGACTAAAATTTGGAGGTAACAATGAGTGAAAACGAAAATACTAAATCAAAAATTTTAGAAGTTGCAGGTCATTTATTTTTGACAAAAGGTTATGAAGAAACAAGAATATCTGATATTATTAATGGTTTGGATGGTTTAACTAAGGGGGCAATCTATCATTATTTTGATTCAAAAGAAGATATATTTAATGAAGTTATAAGTGAAATAGGAAATAAGAACTTATTGATTTTTGATGAAATAAAAAATGATGATACTTTAAATGCTAGAGAAAAATTATCAAGGCTTATAGAAGTTAGTTTTTACAATGAAAATATGAACACCATCACGGACATGTCTCCAAATTTGTTAGATAATCCAAAATTATTGTCCGTATTTATCAGTGAAACAAAAGAAATCACTATACCTAATTATATTTTACCAATAATTAAATCTGGCAATATAGATGGAAGTATTGAAACTACTTATCCAGAAGAAGTATCTGAATTAATAGCTATACTTTTGAACATATGGTTAAATCCTTTAATATTTCCGAGTGAGAAATTCTGTATTATAAACAAAATGAAAATCATTAATATAGTATTAGAAAAATTTGGAATAAAATTATTTAGTGAGGAATTAATAAATAAAATTAAATGACAAATAACTATCAATACACATAGAGACCTTTTATGGGATTTATGTGTATTTTATTTTATATAAACTTGACAACATACCGTTGGTATGTTATTATTATGTACATACTAGTGGTATGTCGGATAAAAATGGTAGGTGATTTATATAAATACAATTTTAGATATAAGTAATGTAAGTAAGACATATGATAAGAAAAATATGGCTAATAAAAATGTATCTTTAAAATTCGATAGGGGTGAGATAACTGCCCTATTAGGTCATAATGGGGCTGGTAAATCTACCTTACTTAATCAGATAATTGGTTTGGTTAAGCCTACAAGCGGAGAAATTTTTATTAATAGTGTAAATGTTGTAAAGAATCCATCCTATGCCAGAAAAATTGTTTCTTACATGCCGCAATTTCATGCACCTATAAAAGGGGTTAGCATGTATCAATCAATTGAGACAAGCCTTAGAATAAAAGGATATAGCAGAAATTTAGCAAAAGAAAAAACAGATTTAATTATTAAAGATCTTGATATTAAACGCTGGCAAAATTTACCAGGAGAAAGGTTGTCTGGTGGTCTTCAAAGACTTACTTCATTCGCTATGAGTGCTGTAAGTTCATATCCAATAATAGTATTAGATGAGCCTACGAATGATGTTGATCCAATTAGAAGAGCTATTATGTGGGGATATCTTCAAAAGTTAGCTAAACAAGGAATTATTATCCTAGTTGTTACTCATAATATTTTAGAGGTAGAAAAATATGCTGATAGATATGTGCTGTTGGATAAGGGAATGGTAAAAAAAGATGTGAGAATAAGTAATAAGGTTCTTATGTCAGACAAACACGTCTTAAATATTTTTGGAACGGATAAGGATGAATTAGACCTTTTATTTTGTAATTTTAATACTAAACATCATAAGGAAGAGAAGAAGACATCTATTATTATAAAAAATAGTGAAGTAAACACCGCGATGGATATTGTCCTTAAATTGCTAGCTTCTAATAAAATAATTTCTTATGAATTGAAAAACACTAGTTTAACTTCCGATTACTGGGAGGTGGTAAGTGAAGATGAGAGTTAAGAAGATTATTAACCAAACTATAGGACTTATTAAGTGGAGCTTGTTAAGACATAAAATATATATTCCAATATTTATAATAGTTCAAGTCATCTTATCCTTCGCAGTGATTTATGGTTTTTCTTTTGTAACAAATTCAGTAGATAGTTTATCTAAATCATACTTATATACAGGAGCTATTACAATCAATATTATAGCTGTAACTTGCGTACTCTCCCCTCAAATTGTAAGTGAATCTAAACAAAATGGAATATTTTCATATCAAAAAACTTTAGATATATCAAGGGCGCAAATAATATTAGCAGATTTAATTATATGGACCTTATTAGCCTTACCTGGTTTTATTGTATCAACATTTCTGGGAGCTTTTAATTTTATGATATCAATAAAAATTACTTTATTAGGTATTTTCAGTTTATTTTTTGTAATTATTTCCCTTACGCTTCTAGGATTTGCCATAGCTTATGTATTACCAGCGAATATTATGGCACTAATTACTCAATTAATCATGATAGGTGGACTACTTTTTTCACCAATAATATATCCAGCGGAAAGATTACCAATTTGGATGGGGAAAGTTTATAATAACTTACCTTTTGTTCCAGTTAGCAATATAATAAGGTATAACTTTTTTGGACTAGAAAATTTCTCAAGTAGAGATTATTTAGTTGTCTTGATTTGGGGAATAAGTTCATTCTTAGTATCTATTTATATTTTATCAAGGAGGAAGTAAATGCAAGGTCTATTGATTAGTAATTTAAATAAAAATATAAAAGAAAAAGAAATTCTTAAAAACATAAACATAAGTTTTGAGAATGGAAAAATTTATGCACTTGTAGGTAGTAATGGTGCAGGAAAGACAACGGTTTTTAAATGTATTATGGGTTTAACTGCTTATATTGGAAATATAGACTTAAAGACAGTAGCTAAGGATAGTTATTTACGAAATATAGGAACTTTAGTAGACTTTTCTGAAAATCAAGAAAAATTTACTATTAAAGAAATTTTTGAAGAACATTTTATCTACATGAACATGGATGTAAAAAACCTAGATAATTATATTAATTCTTTACTTGAAAAAGTTGGACTATCCATTGGCATGGATACAAAAATATCTAGCTTATCTTTAGGTATGAAGCAAAAGCTCAATATAGCATTAGCTATTTCTCACAAACCTAAAGTTTTATTGTTAGATGAACCATTTAATGGTTTAGATAGATCTGGAGTTAAAATTTTAAAAAATATTATAATAGATTTTAAAAATAACGACAATTTAGTTTTAGTATCTAGTCATACTTTTAAAGAATTAGATGATTTTGTAGATGAGGTAATAATAATTGAGCAAGGAAGAATAATAGGCAGTCAGAACATAGACAATTTTAAAAATCTAGGAATTAAAAATATTGACGATTATTATGAAAAGGTGGTAAACAGTGAGTATTAAAGAATATGAAAAAATAAAGACAAAAAAATATATGAAAAACCTAAATCTATTTATTGTTCTAGTTCATATATTTTCCTTAATATTTTTCACTATTGTCGGTAAGCTAGATAATTCTGGGGAAGATTATGTATTGCAAAATGCTTCTGGTCTTACAAGTCTAGCAACAACAATTACAATGAGCTTTACAACGATTTATGTTGTATATCTAATGAATAAAAACTTTATCATAAGATACATCGGAAGATCAAGAGAACGTATGTATTTATATCCATCTGGTAGAGATGAAATATTTAAAAACAAATTATTTACAAGTATAAGTTTTTTTTCTAAATCATTTTTCTTAATAGTTGTCCTTGTGAACATATTGTTTTTGTTTAGTTCAAGAATTATTAATATTAGCCTTGCAGGAGGATTAATTTATAACTTGGTAGATATATTTGTCATATCTATCCTAGCCTTACTTGTAAGTATTACTATGATAACTTCTTCTACTTTATTTGGTATAAAGCTTCAATCTACAAATGTATCTCTTATTACTTCCGTAGTCTTGGTAGCTTTGCTTGGAAATCTGGTGGCAGGAACTTATAATATTTCAATTATTTATATCGGTCTAATATGTGTTTTAATAATCCTAAGTAATTATTTGATTTCAAAATATCTACTATCATATATCTTTAACATAGATATTATGAACGATAATAAGTGATATGATAGATAAATAGGAGATTTTTATGATTCGGTATAAATATATAATAATTTTAATGATTGGATTTCTTTTAATCCCATTATTTAAAATATAAATTACAAAATTGCTTTTAAATTAAACAAAGATTTACCAACATTACAAAGTGGAGAACTATATCTATCTAACACTCCAGAGGGATATGCCAGTGTACAGGTTATAATTCCAGTAGTTAAAAAAAGCTAAGGATTCAAACTCAATATAAGCGATTCATTTTCCTGTTATAAAGAATAAATTGTATTAGGCTTATCGATAGTAAAAAAAAATACTTAATAATGTGGGAGGAACATCGGAGTAAGAAGTGAGTTTGGACAATATACAGTATTTTTTATAGAGATACCTGTAGCTTGCAAAATTGAAATGGGTCTAAAATAAAAATAAATAGGAACAGTTTGATTACAAGATTATGAATTAACGTTAGGATAAAAATATTTTTGGTATAATATCTATATACAAACCACGGAGGTTGGCATATGAGGTATTATGAAAGTAAGGAAGAATTAAAAAAGGAGTATTTATGAAAAATAATAAAAAGTGCCCAAAGTGTGGAGGAAGTGATATTTTATTTGTGCCAGGATCTTTTAGTGTTTATGGGAATAGAAATAATATTAATACAGGTCTTACAATTAAGTCATTAGTGCTTGTTGATAGGTATATTTGCACTTCTTGTGGTTTTAGTGAGGAGTGGATTGACCTTGACAACATGGATAAATTAAAAAAGAAATATGATGAGATTTAAAATATGTGTTAGATTGATGGGAACAAAAGTTAATAATGAAACTTTCAGATAGATAGCAGAAATGTTATCTTTTTTTTATACAAGCAAGAAGTTTTACATGCAAAAACTAGGGCAAATAAGACAAGAATCAAAAGATATAAAAACGATTAAACATTGAATTTGGAAATAGCATAAGTTGCCCTTGGTTATAAGGGACCGCTTATCTTCAAATTATGACCTTTTGTCAGAAATGGAATGCAGAAAAATAGGATGGGTTCTATAATATAATCAGGAGGTGGAGGTATGGATGGAAATTGATATCATAATTGACGAAACCATTGAAGAAACAAGGGTAAAAATATTTGCAAAGGAGTATTCTAAGGAAGTTGAAACCATAAAAGATTTGCTAGCAGATAGATTAGTAGACAAGCTTGTTGCCTTTCGTGATAAGGAAGTTTTTATACTTTCTTATGAAGAAATTATTAGAATATTTGCCCAAGATAAAAGTGTTTTTATAAAGACAGAGAAGGGAACTTTTTCATCAAGGCTTACTCTTTATGAATTAGATCAGAGACTTGATAAAAGAAAGTTTATCAGGGTATCTCGCTCTGATATTGTAAATCTTGACTTTGTAAAAAAGCTTGACTTGTCTTTTATAGGAACAATTGCAGTTGAACTTAAAAACGGAGATGTTGCTTATGTATCTAGGAGAAATTTAAAAGATTTTAGAAAGGCCTTAGGCCTATAAGGAGGACTTATGGAAAAATTTAAAAATTTATTAGGTGGATTTTTGGCAGGTGTAGGAATAGGTGCTTTAATCGAGGCAATTTTATCTATAATAATTAAAGAAAATATTGTTGGAGTACCTGAATTTGTAGCAAGTCATGGACTAGGTTATGCAAAAATTATCCAATGCCTAGTTTACGGTGGCTTTGGTTTAGTAGCTGTCCTAATGGGAGAAATTTTCAAAAATAAAAATAGGGCAACTTATTTAAATCAAAGCATCCACTTTTGTGCAATGCTTATATATTTTATCTTTGCAGGTCTTTACCTAAAGTGGTTTAATTATGATTTCACTATTGTAATTTCCGCCATCTCCTTTGTTGGCATTTATTTACTAATATCCTTCATCTTTTATCTTTGTGAGAAAAATATGATAAAAAAAATCAACAAAAAGTTATAACAATTAAGACTGGGATTACATGGAAAGATATATAAAAAACGTAAAACAAAAATGTAACATAGAAATGTATAACATTTAGAAAAAGGACGATTAGAAAAATAAAAATCTAGTCGTCTTTTTAATTGCAAGAAAGGAAATTATTATGAAAAAATTAGAACAAATAAGACAAGAATCAAAAGAAATAAAAGTTAAAATTGATAATACAGAAGAGAGATTAAGACAACTAAAAAATCAAGAAAAAAAGATATTAAAACAAGACATAATAAAAAGAAGAAAAGAAAGAACTCATAGACTCATAACAAGAGGAGCAATCTTAGAAAGCCTTATAGCAAATGCAGAAGAACTAACAGATGAAGAAATAAAAATCCTACTAGAAGAAGCAACAAAGACAAAAGAATTTAAAGAAACACTAAAAATAATGAGAGAAAAATAAAAAAATAAAATAATCAAATCTCCCTTAGATTTTCTAAGGGCGCAATTATACACCCTAAAGGGTGCTTGCGTCCTGCGGAGCCAAACCCTTGCAGGGAGCAATAACCATTCGCTTTTTAAAAGTCAAGGGTAAATAAACTCGCTGAGGCTCGCCCTTGACTTTTAAAATTTGAAATGAACAAAACAATTAAGCCGACATACTGAAACAACAAAAATTAATTCAGTAGTCGGCTTTTTTTAATTCTATCATTTCAAAACGCTCATTCACAAAGTGGCTATAAAAAATCTATTAAGCCTCCACCTAAAACAACAAAAAAAGAAAGGAAGTGATAAAAAATGGCAGACAGTTTTCATTTTTCAGTAAACATAATATCAAGAGGAAAAGGAAAAAGTGCAGTAGCAAGTGCAGCATATATAAGTGGAGAAAAAATAAAAAATGAATGGGACGGAGTAACCCATGACTACACCAAAAAACAAGGAGTAATTAGCAAAGAAATATTTTTGCCAGATCACGCACCAAAAGAATATAAAGACCGAAAAACCTTGTGGAACTCGGTAGAACTATTTGAGAAAAACTCTAATGCCCAACTTGCAAGAAACTTTATCATATCTTTACCAAAAGAGTTAAGCATAGAAGAAAATAAAAAGATGATAGAAGAATATGTTCAAAACAATTTTGTAAAAGAGGGAATGATAGTAGACCTAGCAATTCATGATGAAAGTAGAGAAGGAAATCAAAATATCCATGCTCATATAATGACCATAGTAAGACCAATAAATGAAGATGGAACATGGGGGCAAAAAAGTAAAAAAGAATATATCCTAGATGAAAAAGGAGAAAAAGTTTTAAACAAAAATGGAAAACCTAAGACAAGAAAAGTAGAACTAACAACCTGGAATGATAAGGGCAATGTAGAAAAATGGAGAGAAAATTTTTCAGACCTTTGCAATGAATATCTAGCAAAAAATAATATAGAAAAAAGAGTAGACCATAGGAGTTTTAAAAGACAAGGCATAAAACAAATACCAACAATACATCTAGGAGCAAGTGCTAGTGCAATGGAAAGAAAAGGAATAAGAACAGAAAAAGGAGATATAAATCGTGAAATAAAAAAACAAAATGAACTATTAAAAAACATAGGCAATGAAATAAAGAAAATAACATCATGGTTAGCAGGCTTTAAAGATAAGCTAAAAGAATCATATAGGGAATATAAAGACCAAAGTAAAAAGCAAATAGAAAATGAATCAGGACTCTTTAACCTTTATGAATATTTAAGCTTCTATCAAGAAATGCAAGAAAATAATAGAGCTGGATTATCATTTTATGGCAAAAGAAACAAAGCAATCTATGATCTAAAAAGATATGCAAGTGGAATAAATTATCTAAGGGAAAATAAAATAAAAACCATATCAGACCTACAAGGGCATATAAATATATTAAGAAGTAAAAACTCTGAAATATATAAGACCATAAAAGAAAATAGTCAAAAGATAGAAGATCTTAACAAGTGCTTAGCCTATGCAAAGACTGTAAGAAAAACAAAGGCAACCTACCAAGAATATGAAAGCAAGAAAATATTCAAAGAAAGCTTCTACAAGAATAATCAAAAGGAAATAGACCAACATATAAGGGCAAGAACCTTAATTGAAAAAATTAGTGGAAAGAAAAATTTAAGAGAAAAAGAATGGTTAGGAGAAATTAAAAGCTTAGAAGATGAAATCAGTAAATTAAATACAGAGTCAGAAAAGATAAGGGAAAGATACAAGGAAATAAATCATATTAAATATGCAGTAGAAGTGGTAAATAAAGAATATGATATTGACCTATCAATAGAAATTGACAAGGCAATCAAGAGGGGAGAGAAAGAAAGTATCATAGAAAAGATAAAAGAGTATAAGCAAGATAGTGATAAATTTAATGAAAAAAGGAAGACAATTAAAGACTATTACAAAAATCAAGAAAGATAAGACCTGGAAAAAATATCTTATCCAAGCTATAATATGACCAAGAAAATAAAGGCAGATCTAGGAGGTAATAGAGATGAATAAAAGGCAAGAGCTAATAGATGAACTCATAAAAGCAAATGCAGATGGAACATACAAAACATATAAAAGCACAGAAGAAATAAAAGCGATGAACAATGAAGAAGTGAAGATTATATATTCCAACATGAAAAACTATCTATCAGACAAAAGAACACACATAAACTACTAAAGGTGGAAAGGCATTGTAAGCTATTTTAAAGTATAAAAGGTACAAATACCTAAGAAATATATAAAAACATCAAAATAAAGTATTCCACCACCAAGAACAATAAAATAAAAACAAGCAAAGGGAAATATAGAAAAATTAAAGCCTATACTTCCCTTTTTTTAATTCAAACAAAGGAGATAAAGCATGATAAACGATGAAATAAGCAAAGAAGCAGGTCAAGCAGCACAAACCATAATAACATACACAATAAAGGCAGCAAAAGAAACAATCAACTTAGACAAAGAAATACGAAAAAAGATGAATGAAACTTTAGAAAAAGCAAACGGAAACCTAAAAAGCCTTATGGGCTATGAAATGAAAATAAAAGACCTCTACAAAAAAGGACAACTAGAAAATATAAGCATAGATCAAAGCAACCTCAAAGACTTAAAAAAAGAACTAAACAAACTTGGGGTAAGCTTTTCAGTAATGAAAAACAAAGAAACACAAAACTATGAAATATTCTTCCAATCCAAAGACATAAAAGTAATGGAATATGCCTTTAAACAAGTCATATTCAAGGAAAATAAAAAAGAAAAAGAAAGTATCCTAAAACAAATAAAGAAATACAAAGACCTATCCAAGAACAAGGATAAGACAAAAGAAAAAGTCAAAAGAAAAGTAAAAGAAAAAGTAAAACCAAACAAAAAAGATATGACCAGAGAAATCTAAGGGAGTAACGAAAAGTTACACCCTTAAATAACCATAATAACAAGACTTCCGAAAATCGGAAATCAAGAATTTCGATTATCGAAAATCTGGGAAATATCAAGGCAGATAAGATATAAAATTGAATAAACACAATATTTATGATATAATTAAAGCAATTAAGAGGTCAAAGAGGTGCTTGTATGAATAAGAATAATAAAATAGATAGAGTTCATGATGATGTTTTTAATAGCATAAAAACATTGATGGATAAGGCAAGGAATGAAGTCGCAAGAGAAGTCAATAATATTTTAGTTCAAACATATTGGGAGATTGGACGTATCATCGTAGAAGATGAGCAAGGTCATTCAGAACGAGCTGAGTATGGAAAAGAACTTATAAATGACTTATCAAGACAACTTACAAAGGAATATGGCAAGGGATTTTCTAAGTCTAATTTATTTAATATGAGAAACCTATATTTATCATATCCAATATTCCAGACACTGTCTGGAATATTGACCTGGTCCCATTATTGCGAACTCTTATCCATTAGCGATGAGAAAAAACGAAGCTTCTATGAGAAAGAAAGTATTAATGCAAATTGGTCTGTGAGAGAACTTAAAAGACAAATAAAAACATCACTTTTTGAAAGATTGCTCCTATCATCTGGAGAGGAAAACAAAGAAAAAGTTCTAGACCTAGCTTTAAAGGGCAATGAAATAAATAAGGCAGCTGACCTTGTAAAAGACCCTTATGTATTTGAATTTTTAGGTTTGCCAGAAGAAAAGCCAATGATGGAGAGTGATTTAGAAAAAGCACTCATAGATCATATCGAAAAATTCTTGCTTGAACTTGGTAAGGGTTTTATGTATGTAGGCAGCCAGCAAAGGGTAACTTTAGGCAATACCCACTATTATGTGGACATGGTATTTTACAATAAGATATTAAGGTCTTATGTCTTAATCGAACTAAAAACAAGCAAGCTAATGCCAGAAGCAGTTGGGCAAATAAATATGTATCTTAATTATTATAAGGCAGAAGTCAATGACGAGATGGACAATGAGCCAATAGGGATAATCTTGTGTACTGATAAGGACGGGGTACAAGCAGAATACGCCCTAGGTAATTTATCAAATAAAATATTTGCATCAAAATACACCTTGTATATACCAGACAGGGAAGAGCTTGAAGAACAAGTTGAAAAAGTTATTAAAAAATATAAGGAAAAATAAAATATAAATTATAAGGAGAAGTAGAGAAAAAATCTACTTCTTTTTTTATTGCAAGGAGGATTAGAATGGCAATAAACAAAAGATATTATTGGATAAAATTAAAAGAAGAATTTTTCACAGACAAAAGGATAAAAAGGCTAAGGAGAATATCGGGAGGAGATACCTACACGATAATCTACCTCAAACTTCTACTACTAAGCCTAAAAGATGAGGGCAAACTCTATTATGACGGAGTAGAAAGTGATTTTATAAAAGAGTTAGCACTAACCATAGATGAAACAGACGATGATGTAATGGTTACAGTTAATTATCTAATAAATCAAGGTTTACTAGAAGTTGTAACAGAAAATGATGAATATTATTTAACTGAAATACCAAGCCTAATAGGATCAGAAACAGCTTCTACAAGGCGTTCAAGAAAGTCTAGAGAATTAAAAATGTTGCAATGCAACACCAATGCAACACATAAGCAACAAAAGTGCAACGGAGAGATAGAGATAGAGAAAGATATAGAGATAGATAAAGATAGAGAGGGAGAGATAGAAAAAGATAAAAAGTCCACCCCCATTTTTTATGGAGAATTCAAAAATGTAAGGTTAAGCAAAAAAGAATATAAAAATCTTAAAGAAAAATTAAACTCACACACAGAAATAATGATAAATAAACTATCAAGATACATGAAAGGTAGTGGCAAGACCTATCAAAACCACTATGCGACAATCTTAAAATGGTATGAAGAAGATAAAGATAAACTAAGCCATCAAGGAGGAAATAAAAAAATGAACTATGATGTAGGCGAATCTTTATAGATAAAAAGAAGTGGAAAGGCATTATTAAAGACTTTAAGTCTAAAAAGGTATCAAAGTATACCAGAGATAATAAAAATGTAAATATGACACTTAAAAGGCGATTAGAAAATTAAAAATCTAATCGCCTTTTTTTTATTGCATGAAAGGATAAGCTATGACAAAAAGACAAACAAAATATATTGTAAAAAGAAATTATGATAATAGAAGAACAGATACAGAAGCTTTTCTAAGACTAATAAAAAAATCAAGCAAATTAAGTAAGTACAATGAAATTGAGTATAGCAAATATAATATTGATAGTAATAAAAAAGAGTGCTATAATAAAAATAGTTTTAGAGAAAGTTGTGTTATTTCCGAAAACTCAAATAAGGAGGAATAGGAAATGATACAAACAAATTCAAATCACTTTTCATTCAAAGCTGCAATTTATTGCAGACTATCTAAAGATGATGAGCAGAAAGGAGAGAGTGCCAGCATACAAAACCAAAAGGAAC